>JACCUE010000276.1 GCA_013812005.1 Thermoleophilaceae bacterium | reverse complement strand
TGGCTGTGCAGGAACTGGCGCGTTAGCCCCAGTCTGTGGCCACATGTACCCCCTCCGTAGTCGGCGTCCCCGCACACCGGCAGCCCGATTGCGGCAAGGTGCGCGCGGATCTGGTGGGTGCGACCCGTCTCCAGCCGCACCGACAGCAAGGCCGTCCGCGGCAGCAGGTCGGAGACCTCGAAGTGCGTGACCGCCCGGCGCGGCCGGTCGGTGCGAGTCGATACCAGGGTGCGCCTGACGCGGTCGCGGCCGATGGGCGCCTCGATCGTCCCGCTGCGCGCGTCCGGATGCCCGTCGACAAGCGCCAGGTACTCGCGCTCGACCTCTCGGTCGCGGATCATCTGCTGGAGCGCCGTGTGCACCGCATCGGAGCGGGCGACCACGAGCAGCCCCGAGGTGTCTCGATCGAGCCGGTGCACGATTCCCGCCCGCTCGACATCGGGGCCCCCGGCCGCACGGCCGGCGAGCGCCTGCGCCAGGGTGCCTCCGCGGATTCCCGCTCCGGGGTGCACCACCACTCCGGCCGGCTTGTCCACGACGAGCAGGTGCTCGTCCTCGTAGATCACTTCATACCGAACATCTGCCGCATCGTCGACCGGCTCGCCCTGTTGGTCGGCCACCTCGACCATCTCGCCGGGAGTCACGCGGTGCGACTTCGGCTCGATCCGGCCGTTCACGGTCACCAGCCCGCGGTCGATCAGACGCTGGCCGGCCGATCGGGTGACGGCCTCACCGCGGGCAGCGAGAGCGGCATCGAGACGCATCCCCTCCTCGGCTACGCCGGCCCGGAAGCTCACGTGCGGCTCGGCGGCCCCTCGACCACGTAGAGCAGGGCGAACACGCCGATGACGATCGCGCTGTCGGCCAGGTTGAACGCGGGCCAGGCGATCGGGTCGATGAAGTCGATCACCGCTCCCTCGCGAGCCCGGTCGGCCAGGTTGCCGAGGGCTCCCCCGAGAAGCATCCCCACCGGTAGCCACAGCCAGGCACGCCCCGCGTGGGCGGCGAAGTAGGCGATCAGGAGCACCAGCGCTACGGCGATGAGTGCGGCGACGATCACTCCGCTGTCCTTCAGGGCCCCGAAGGCCACCCCTCGGTTGCGCGTGTTGGTCAGGTCCAGTGCGAAGAACACGTTGACGCTCTCGCCACGCTCCAGGGAGGACACCGCGATCTGCTTGGTTGCCTGGTCGAGCGCGAAGACCACCCCAAGGGTCGCGAGGGCGCGCACCCAGCCCTGGGCCCGCGACACTCTCAACCTCGGATGATGCTCGCCACGATGCCGCCGACGATCACGAGCACGAAGGTGCCCACCATCGGGCTCAGATCGAGCGCGCCGGGGCCGATGCGCACCATCGGCAGAAACCGGCGGAAGAGGCGCAGGTACGGGTCGACGACGGTCCCCACGAACCCCAAGAAGGCGCTGAGGTAACGGTTGTAGGGCATTCGCGGTACGAAGCTGGCGATCACCTGGACGAAGATCAGGACCACGTAGACCGTGACCAGGGTGTTCACGTAGTCGGCCACGTCTCCACGATCGATCGCCGCCAAGACGGGGTTCATCGGCGGGTGGCCTCCACCACCAGGTCCACCGCGGCGTCGAAGGCCTGCACGACGCCCCCATCCTCGAGGGCCTGCAGCCCCCTCTCGGTCACGCCCCCCGGCGTGGCCACGCGCCGGCGCAGCTCTGCGGGGTCAAGGTCGTTGGCGTCGAGATAGGCGGCCGTGCCGGCCATGGTCTCGACCACCAGGCGCGTGGCCTGGGCGGCATCCAGGCCGTGACGTGCGCCGGCCCCGGCCATCGCGCCGACCACGAGCGCGATGAAGGCCGGACCGCAGCTCATCAGTGCCATCGCGGGCTCGATGAGGGGCTCGTCGAGTCTGATCACGACGCCGCTGCGGGCGAACAGCTGGAGCACTTCTCGCTCGGGGCCCTCCGCCGCCCGGGTGCCGGCGGCGTAACAGAACACACCCCGCCCCACCTCCACCGGAAGGTTGGGGATGAAGCGGTATACGGGCGTGCCCGGATAGGCCGCCTCGAGCTCGGAGATGCGGACGCCGGCTGCGATCGAGGCCACGGCCTTGGTGGCCGGCGCCGCATCGTCGGCCACCTCGCGCAGCTGGGCCGGCTTGTGGCACAGGATCACGAGGTCGACCTGCCCGGCCAGCTCGGAGTTCGAGCTCGCCACCCTGCCTCCCACCTCGGCCACCAGCGCCTCTGCACGCTCCCCGTCGGCGTCGTACACGACCGCGGGCTCACCGAGCCCGCGCGCGAGCGCTGATCCCATGCTCCCGGCGCCGATGATCCCGATCCTCACTGAAGGCACTCTATTGAGAAGGCGTCCTACGCCCTGAGCCGTGAGGGCCAAGGAGGTCGCGGGAAGCAGGGAGCGCCGCCTGCTTCAGCAGGCAAGCGACCGATGACCGCGAGATCCGCCGGTCATCACGGCTCAGGACTGGTTGAAGAAGCCCTTTTCGATGAGCCGCGCCCGCTCCTCGGCAGAGACGTCCACGTTGCGGGGGGTGAGCAGGAACACCTTGTCCGCGATGCGCTGCATGCCTCCGTCAAGTGCGTAGGTGAGGCCCGAGGAGAAGTCGATCAGGCGCTTCGAGAGGTCCGGGTCGGTCTGCTGCAGGTTGAGGATCACCGGAATCGTGTCCTTGTACTGGTCGGCGATCTGCTGCGCGTCGTTGAAGTTCTTGGGCACCACCAGGTGCACCTGCAGGTCGCCGCCGTTGCCGTTGGCAACCGGTCGCAGCACGCGGGTCTCGCGGCCGGCATCGCGGGGTGAGTCGTCGGCGAAGATGTCGTCGAACTCGTCACGGCGCTTGCGCTGCAGGCGGCGCACGTTGGGCCGATCGCGGTAGCGGTCCTCGAGCTCGGCCTCGGGCTCGGGCTCTCGATCGGGAACCGCCTCGTATCGCGGCTCGTCCTCTTCAGCCAGTCCGAAGTAGACGAGCGCACGGTGCCATGTGTCGCTGAGCGCCATCGGGTTGCAGTTTCGTGGGCGGGACCGAAATTCCTTGTGAGCACGTTATCGGGTAGGAGTGCCTGGAACGTGACCTCCGGCAGCCGTCCATTCCGGGTATCCCCCACAGCCGGGCCATCGCTGTCCGGCGAGGAATCCGGGCAGGGTCGGACCGTCGTGCTCCTGCACGGCCTGACGGCCACCCGCCGATACGTGCTGCAGGGGTCCCGCCTGCTCGCGCGCAGCGGGTACCGCGTGATCTCCTACGACGCACGCGGCCACGGCGAATCCTCCCCTGCGGCGCAGCGCACGGCCTACGAGTACGCCGACCTGGTCGACGACCTGCGCCATCTGCTCGACGAGCACGGCCTTGAGCAGCCGGTCCTCGTGGGCAGCTCGATGGGCGCGGCCACCGCCCTCGCCCTGGCACTGGAAGAGCCTGACCGAGTGGCCGCCCTCGTGCAGATAACGCCGGCCTATGGCGGTTCTCCTCGCCGAGACCCGGCGGACCTCGAGCACTGGGACGCCCTTGCCGACGCCCTCTCCGACGAGGACATCGACACCTTCCTCGAGCGCTCGGGAGTCAACGCGGTGCCCGAGCGCTTCCGCGAGATGGCCCTCCTGGCGGTGCGTCAGCGCCTCGAGGGCCACCGCGACCTGCGGGCCGTGAGCGATGCCGTCAAGGTCGTGGCCCGTTCGCACGCGTTCTCGGGTCTCGATGCCCTGAACGACCTCGACCTGCCGGTGCTGGTGGTGGGCAGCCGTGACGACGCCGATGCCGAGCACCCCCTGGCCGTCGCCGAGGAGTACGCCAACCGCCTGCCGCGGGGTGAGCTGGTGGTGGAGGAGCCGGGCGAGTCACCGCTCGCGTGGCGGGGATCCAGCCTCTCGAAGGCGATTGCGGCCTTCCTGGCCGCTCAGTCGTAGAGCGCGGTCCCGATCCGCACGATGGTCGCGCCCTCGGCCACGGCCACCGCATAGTCCTGGGTGGTGCCCATCGAGAGCCGGGTGAGCCCGTGCTCGGCTGCCAGCTCGGCCAGGCGGGCGAAGTGGGGGCGGTTGTGCTCCGGGTCCTCGACGAAGGGCGGCATCGTGGCCAGCCCCCCGACGGGCACGGCGCAGCGCTCGATGAAGTCCGCGAGCTCTGATGGCGCTATGCCCGCCTTCCCCTCCTCTCCCGCCACGTTCACCTGGATCAGCACCTCGGGGGCGGGATGCTTTTCGAGCTGCAAGAGCGCCGAGTCCGAGGCCAGCGAGTGGATCAGGCGCACGTGGGCGGCCACGTCGCGTAGCTTGCGGCTCTGCAGGGCGCCGATGAAGTCCCACTCGAAGAGGTCGCGGTGCTCGGCCTGCCTGGCGAGCAGCTCCTGGGCGCGGTTTTCGCCCACGAGGGTGATGCCCGCCTCGGCCAGGACGGGCAGCTCCGCCGCGGCCACGTACTTGATCGCCGCGCAGATCTCCACCCCGGCGGGATCGCGCCCGGCCGAGGAGATCTCGTCGCGCACCCGATCGAGGTTCTCCCGGACCCGTGTGGGGTGAAGCCCCCTGAACTGCCGCGTCATCGGGTGAGCCACACTACGCCCGCCTGGCGCCCCGTCACGCCGCGGTCGCGACGATGGGAGAAGAGCAGGTCTGGGTGGCACGACGTGCAGAGATCCGTGTGCTCGACCCGGGTCACGCCGGCCCGCCGGAGCCTGGCCTCGGCCACGCCGCGCAGGTCCAGCATGCGCCCGTCGGTGACCCCCGCGAGGTCGGCGAAGGCGTCAAGCACCTCGGGCCCGACTTCGTAGCAGCAACGCCCGATCCCGGGGCCCACCGCAGCGGCGGGAGGCTCCGCGAAGAGCGCGATGCCCTTCTCGATCATCCCTCCCGCGAGGCCGCGCCAGCCACAGTGCAGCATCGCCACGCGCCCCGCGCCGGCGAGGGCCACGGGCAGGCAGTCGGCCACCAGTACGAGCAGGCCAAGGGCCGAGACGGTGGTGGTGTGGCCGTCGACCTTGTCGAGCTGCGCTCCGGGCGCCGCGAAGCCGTTGCGGCCGGCGGGCGGAGGGCCGGGCCAGCTGGCGATGTCGGTTCCATGCACCTGCCATCCCATGGCGATCCGTGCGGGGTCGAGTTGCACGTGACCGGCGAGCCTTCGGCGGTTCTCCTCCACCCGATCTGGCTCGTCGTCGGTGAGGATGCCGAGGTTGAGCGACTCGTAAGGGCCCTCGCTCACCCCTCCCTGGCGGGTGGAGAAGGCCACCCGGGCGCCGGGCAGGTCCACGGTGAAGGCCGGCTGCGGGCTCACGCCCGTCCTCGGGCCAGCTCGGTGGCCGTGCGCAGCTCGGCGTCGCGGCCCGCAAGCTCGCCGTCGAGCTTGCGCCGCAGCGTCTCCTCCAGCGCCCGGCCGATCGCCGGTGAGCGGGGCACCCCCGCCGAAAGCAGGTCCTCGCCGGTTATCTCCAGAGCGGCGCCGCGCAGGTCTGACAGGTAGCGCAGCACCGGCCCACCAGCCGCTCCCAGGGCCAGCGCCAGCGCGAGCGCCTCCGGCGGCTCAGGGGTGAGGAGGGCGTGCAGCTCTGAGGGCCGTAGTCCGCCGTGCAGGGTCTCCGCCAGCACCGGGCCGCGCGAGGCGGCACGCAGCACGGCGGTCCGGTCGGCGGCGGGGAGGGCGAGGGTGTGAACGAACTCCTCGACCTCGGCCGGCCTCGCCGAGCAGAGTGCCGCCAGCTCGGCCAGGGCGGGGCTCGCCCCGGTCTCGGCCGACGCGAGCGCGGCCCCGGCCACCAGCTCCGGATCGGCTCGCAGAGACGGGTGCAGCGCGCGTGCGATCCCGAGCTCGCGCAGCCGCCCCACGGCCGCGGGCGCTTCGGCCTCGGTCAGTAGGTCCATCAGCTCGTCACGTAGGCGGGCTCCCGAGACGGTGGCGATCGCGCCCGCGGTCGCCGCCTCGCGGGCCAGGCGCTCCGTATCGGTCTCCAGCTCGAAGCCCAGGCGCGTCTCGTAGCGCACCGCTCGCAGCAGCCGGGTGGGATCGTCGACGAAGCTGCGCCCGTGCAGCACTCGGATGAGGCCTGCCTCCAGGTCGTCCAGCCCGCCGCACGGGTCACGAAGGACGCCGAGGTCGGACCCGGAGAGCCCGATGGCCATCGCGTTCACCGTGAAGTCGCGCCGGTCGAGATCC
The DNA here is from genome assembly GCA_013812005.1 of Thermoleophilaceae bacterium. GTDB lineage: Bacteria > Actinomycetota > Thermoleophilia > Solirubrobacterales > Thermoleophilaceae > JAAYBF01. Next base: position 13,466 of record JACCUE010000276.1, on the reverse strand, counting down.
TCCGTCAGCCCCGCGGGCTCGACCTCGGGCAGAGCGCCCGGCCGCTCGTAGCGCTCGCGGCGAGCCATCGCGATGTCGACCACCAGCTCGCCTGTGCGCACGGTTGCGGTGCCGAAGCGCTGGTGCTCCACCGCCCGTCCTCTTAGGCGGGCGGCAATCTCGCGGGCGGTGGCCGCCGCATCGGCCTCCACGACCAGATCGAGGTCGACCGAGCGCGCGCCGCGCAGAAGGTCGCGCACGGCGCCGCCGACCAGGTACAGCGGCGGGAGGCCTTCAACGGCGACGAGTAGCTGCTCCATCCCGGCAAGCGAGCGCACCCGGTCGGACAGGTCTGTTGCGGGTGTGGGCATCGGCGCCATTGTCCACTGAGTGGCGGCGGGCCACCCGGACGGCGATGTCGACGCCAGGCTGGGCAGGTCAGACGCGGACGACGGCGACACCGGCCATGTCGTCGAAGTCGGCGTCCTGCGTGTAGACCGCCACCCCCAGCGACGCCGCAGTCGCGCCGATCAGCGCGTCGAGGATCCGCGGCTGGCGGCCACGGCGGCGGGCGTCGGCGACAATCTCGGCGAACGCCCGCGCCGCCGCTTCGTCGACGGGCGCGGGCTCTAGCGCCTCGACCTCGCTGAGCGTGCGCATCCGCTGGGCCCGGATCGATGGGTCGTCGGTCGCGAGCACCCCGATTCGCAGCTCGGCTGCCGTGATCACCGAGACGCGGCCCTCGTCTGGCAGTGAGGCCAGCGGGCGGCACTGCTCGCGCGCGACGAACACCGAGGTGTCGAGCAGGCCGGTCACAGCTCGTCGATCGTCGCGCCTGCCGCCCGGTCGACATCGGCTGCGAAGCCGGGGTCGAGCGGCGCCTCGGTGACGACGCGTGCGACCTCCCCGGGCGAAAAACCTCGCTTGCGAGACGTAATCGGAACGAGCTCGGCAACGGCACGCCCGCGTACCGTCACGCGCAGGCGCTCACCCGCCTCGACCTCACGCAACACCGCGGCCACGTTGTTACGCAACTCGCGCTGGGGGATCTCTCGCACAGTGCTACGACTGTAGCAGTGCACCACAGCTGAGAGCTAAAGGCGCACCGGCAGCCCTGCCGCCGACATCCGCTCCTTGGCCTCGCGCACCGTGTACTGCCCGTAGTGGAAGATCGAGGCGCACAGCACAGCGTCCGCGCGACCCTGATCGATCGCCTCGACGAGGTGGTCGAGCGTGCCCGCTCCTCCGGAGGCGATCACAGGCACCTCCACGGCGTCGGCCACCCGCCGCGTCAGCTCCAGCTGATACCCGTCCTCGGTGCCGTCGCGGTCCATGCTGGTGAGCAGGATCTCCCCCGCTCCGCGCCCGGCGCCCTCGCGCGCCCACTCGACGGCCTCCCGGCCGGTCTCCGTGCGGCCACCTTGGACCACCACCTCGTAGCCGTGGTCGCCGGCGCGTTCTCGCGCGTCGATGGCCAGCACCACGCACTGCGCCCCGAACACCTCGGCCAGCTCGCCGATCAGCTCGGGCCGGGCCACCGCGGCGGAGTTCACCGACACCTTGTCCGAGCCCGCGTCGAGCACGGCCTGGGCGTCCTCGACCGAGCGGATGCCGCCTCCGATGGTGAACGGGATGAACACCTCGTCGGCGCAGCGGCGGGCCAGCTCAGCCGCCGTCTCTCGTCGCTCGTGGGACGCGGTGATGTCGAGAAAGACGATCTCGTCGGCACCCTCGTCCTGGTACCGGGCGGCCAGCTCCACGGGATCGCCCGCGTCCCTGATGTCCAAGAAGTTGGTGCCCTTGACCACGCGGCCCTTGTCCACGTCGAGACAGGGGATGACCCGCTTCAGGAGCACGGTCAGCCGATCGGCAGGTTGCGAGGCGACGGTGGCGACTCCAGCTCCGCGCGCGCGTCGATCACGCTGAATCGCCCTTCGTAGAGGGCCTTCCCGGACACTACCCCGACGAGGTTGACCAGCCGCATGTCGCGCAGCACGCGCAGGTCCTCGAGCGTGCCTATCCCGCCTGACCAGACCAAGCGGCCGCGGACCGCTTCGGATATGCGGCGGACCTCGTCGGGGTCCACGCCTTCGAGCATGCCATCGCGGTCCGCGTTCGTGTACACGAAGCGCTTCGCGCCCTGCTTCTGGAGGCGCTCGATCAGCTCCTCGGGGAGCATCTGGGTCTCGCGTGTCCACCCGGACACCGATACCTTGCCGGCCCTCACGTCAACGGCCACGAGCACGCGCGGACTCCAGGTCTCGAGCGCCTCGTGGAGGAAGTCGGCGTCGGTGTAGGCGGCTGTGCCCACCACCACGCGGTCCGCGCCGGCGGCCAGAGCCTTGCGGATCGACATCAGCGACCGCAGCCCGCCGCCGTACTGCACTGGCACCCCGGCCTCCCGGGTGATGCGCCTCAGGTGGTAGAGGTTGGCCGGCTCGCCCTCGCGCGCACCGTCGAGGTCGATCACGTGGAGAAACCGCGCGCCTGCCTCGACGAAGGACATCGCAGCCTCCAGGGGGTCGTCCGCGTAGACCGTCTCCTGGTCGAAGTGGCCCTGGCGCAGGCGCACCGCCTTGCCGTCGCGGATGTCCACCGCCGGCAGGAAGATCATGCCGTCGCCCGAGTGCAGAGCGTGGCGAAGTTGCGCAGCAGCGCAAGCCCGTCGGGGCCCGACTTCTCGGGGTGAAACTGAGTGCCGTAGACCGGCGGGCGGGCGACGGCGCTGACGAACTCGCCGCCGTAGACCGCCGTGCCGGTCACGTCTTCGGAGTTCAGCGGACGGGGCGCGAAGGAATGCACGTGGTAGAAGGCGCACGGGTCTCCCAGCCCGGCCGACAGGCCCGCGTCGCCTCGCCAGCTCACCGGGTTCCAGCCCATGTGGGGCACCTTCAGGCCCGGCGCGTCGAGCAGGTCCACGTCGCCCTCGAGCAGGCCGATTCCGGTGGCGCCGCCCAACTCGGTGGTGCCCTCGAACAGCAGCTGCATGCCGAGGCATATGCCGAGGATGGGCACGTCGGCGTCGCGGAGCTCGTGCAGCAGCTCGTCGAGCGCGAGGCCTCGCACCGCCTCCATGGCCTTCGGGAAGGCGCCAACACCGGGCAGCACCACGCCATCGGCCGCCCGCACGCGGTCGTGGTCGCTGGTGACCTCTACTCGCGCACCGACGTGCTCGAAGGCCTTCTCGGCCGAGCGCAGGTTGCCCATGCCGTAGTCGAGGATTGCCAGCCTGGTCACGTCTCGCGAAGCGCTCACAGGAGGCCCTTGGTCGACGGCACCCCCGTCTCGTGCGGGTCGATCGAGACCGCCTGGCCGAGTGCGCGCGCGAAGGCCTTGAACGCCGCCTCGACGATGTGGTGTGTGTTGGTGCCGCGCTCGATCGCCACGTGCACCGTCAGATTCGCCGCCCCGGCTACCGCGCGCAGGAACTCCTCGGTGAGATCAGAGTCGAAGTCAGCCACCGCTTCCGCGGGAATGTTGCCTTCCACGCTCGCGTAGGGGCGCCCCGAGACGTCGATCGCGCAGGACGCGCGCGCCTCGTCCATGGGCACCACGGCGTGGCCGTAGCGGCGGATGTGCGAGCGGTCGCCGAGCGCCTCGTCGAGGGCGCGGCCCAGGGCGATGCCGGTGTCCTCGACGGTGTGGTGGGGACCGGTCTCCAGGTCGCCCTTCACGATCACATCGAGATCGAGCCTCGCGTGGCGCGCCAGGGCGTCGAGCATGTGGTCGAAGAAGCCGACGCCGGTCGAGCGCTCCCCCTCCCCCGCTCCGTCGAGCGTCAGCGAGAGCCGGATGTCGGTCTCCTTCGTGGTGCGTGAGATCTCTGCGCTGCGGGTCACGCGCGGCGCTCAATGGACTCGGCGTGGACGGGAAAGCCCTCCGCCCGGGCGAGGGCCGCACCGGCGGGGGCCAGGCGCGCTGCGGCGCCTGCGGGAAAGGATACGCGCGCCATCCGGCGCCTGAAGGTGGCCGCGGAGAGCGCCGACTGAAAGCGGGCCGCGCCGCCGGTGGGCAACACGTGGTTGGAGCCGGCCACGTAGTCGCCGAAGGCGGTGGCGGCATCGCTGCCTACGAACAGGCAACCGGCGGCTCTGACCCGGTCGGCCAGCGCCTCGGCCTCGGTGCCCACCAGTTGCAGGTGCTCGGGCGCCACCGCGTCCGCCAGATCCACCGCGGCGCGGGCATCTCGAGCGTGCACGAGGGCGAGCGGAGCGTCGGCCACCGTCGGGCGCTCCGGTGCCATGCGCTCCACCGCCGCACGGACCGCGGCGAGCAGCGCATGATCGGTAGAGATCAGCGCGAGCAGGCCGTCGTCGCCGTGCTCCGCCTGGGCCAGCAGGTCGAGTGCGATCGCCTCGGCGTCCTCACCCGCGTCTGCCACCACCACCAGCTCGCTCGGCCCCGCGATGCCGTCGATTCCCACCGTTCCGCTCACCTGTCGCTTTGCCTCCTGAACCCAAGGGCCGCCCGGTCCGGTGATGACGTCCACCGCGGGCACGGACTCCGTGCCGTAGGCCAGCGCAGCGATCGCCTGGGCGCCGCCCATTCTGTACACCTCCTTCACTTCGCACATCGCACAGGCGGCGAGGATCGCCGGGTGGACACCGCCACCCGGAGCGGGCGAGGCGCACACAGCGATCTGCTCCACGCCCGCCGCGCGAGCGGTGACCGCCAGCATCACGAGTGTCGAGCACAATGGCGCGCGTGCCGCCGGCACGCAGGCAGCGGCACGGCGCACGGCAAGCTCGGCGATCTCGACGCGCTGGCCGTCGGGGAGCTCGACGGCCACCTCCTCGCTCAGCTGGGCCTCGACCACTGCGCCTACGTTCGCGATCGCCGTCTTCAGCCCGGCCAGAACGTCCCCCTCGAGGGACCCGATCGCGGCCTCAAGCTCCGCCGCCGGCACGCGCAGTTCCTCGGCGCGCAACTCGACGTGGTCGAAGCGCTCGGTAAGCCGCAGGAGCGCGGCGTCCCCCTGGGCGCGAACGTCGTCCACGATTGCGCGCACGGAGCTCTCCACGTCGCCGGCTCGCCGCGTCGGCCTCCGTAAGTCGGTAGACGCGGCGTCGGGACCGAGTTCTGAGAGCCTCACGCTCCCTCCTCCCTTATCCGCTCGACGAGCGAGTCGATCTCCGCCGCTTTGAGCTTGTGGGCCACGGGGTTGGCCACGAGGCGCGCGGTGCAGGTCACGATCTGCTCGACCGCCTCCAGGCCGTTCTCGGCGAGCGTCCTGCCCGTGGCCGTAAGGTCCACGATGCCGTCGACCAGACCGGTGAGCGGAGCCAACTCGACCGAGCCCTTCACGGTCACGATCTCCGCCTGGCGGCCCGTCTCCGAGAAGTGGCGGGTGGCGATCAGGGGGTACTTGGTTGCCACCCGCACCCGCCCGAGCCGGCGTAGCGACTCGCCGAGCACGTCGCCGCCCGCCCGGACGGCCACCACCATCTCACAGCGGCCGAAGCCCAGATCGAGCAACTCGTACACGTCGCGGTCGGGCGCCTCCAGCAGGACGTCCTTGCCCGTGATGCCGATGTCGGCGGCCCCGTGCTCGACGTAGGTGGGTACGTCGCTGGGGCGCATCGTCACGATTCCCACGTCCTCGAACAGCAGCTTGCGATCGTTGCCCCGCACCTCGGCGGTGTCCACGCCCAAGCGGTCGAGCAGATCGAGGGTGTCCCCCAACAGTGCGCCGCGAGGCACGGCGATGGTCAGGTCGGGCCTGGGGTCGGGAGTCACCTCAACCCCTCCTCTGCGGCCTGCGCGACGTGCACGCGCTGCAGGTCGAGCGTGAGACCGCACGCCGGCCGCGGCGCGCCGAAGCGCCCGATCAAGTCGTCGTATCGCCCGCCACCGCCGAGCGAGAAGCCGACGGCCGGGTCATAGACCTCATATACGGCACCCGTGTAGTAGCTCAGCTCGCGCACCAGGCCGAGATCGAGGATCACCTGGTTTGCCACACCCTCCTCCTCGAGTGCCGCGTAGAGCACGCGCAGGCCGTCGACGGCGTCGTTCGCCAGGCCGTTCGCGCGGTCGAGCACCTCCGGACCGCCGCGCAGCTCGGGCAGGCGCACCAGGGTGTCGCGGGCGTCGCTGGCGAGCCCGAGCTCTGAGACACGCATCTCCAGGGTCACGAGATCGCGTGTCGCGAGGCAGGTCAGCAGGCCGGGCTGCGAGTCGGCGGGCACGTCGAGCGCATCGAGCAGCGTGCGATAGAGGGCGCCGTCCCCAAGACCCAGGCGGTGGCGGGCCAGGCCGACGGCGGCAAGCCCGGCCAGCGTGGTGGCGATCACCTCGACCTCTCCGGCCGCGCCCGGAACGTCGATCAGCTCGATTCCGCCCTGGAGGAACTCCCGCTGCTGGCCGCTGGTGTGCTCCACGGAGCGATAGGCATGCCCGAAGTAGGACAGCCGCAGCGGGCTGACGTCACCGAAGCGGGTGGCCACCAGGCGGGCGATCGGGATCGTCATGTCCGACCGTAGCGCCAGCACCCGGCCCTGCTCGTCGAACATCCGGTAGCCGGCATTCGCGGCGTTCTCGTCGCCGGCGCGCAACACCTCCTCGTACTCCACCGCGGGAGTCCACACCTCTCCATAGCCCCCGGCCTCGAAGGTATCGCGCAGGCTCTCTGAGATCGCGCGTAGCTCGCGCATCTCGTCGGGTAGCACGTCGCGGGTGCCCGGAGGGATCGGGTGGATCACGATCTGCTCCTCGCCGGCGCCCGGCTAGACCGACAGCGCCCGTGGCTCGCTGGCCACGCGCTCGATGCGGGCTCCGAGGGTGCGCAGGCGCTCGTCGATGCGCTCGTACCCGCGGTCGATCTGGCGGATGTTGCCGATCTCCGAACGTCCCTCCGCGCATAGCGCGGCGATGAGCATCGCCATGCCCGCGCGGATGTCGGGGCTCTCCATGCGCTCACCGTGAAGCCGGCTCGGGCCGCTCACGACCGCGCGGTGCGGGTCGCAGAGCAGTACCCGAGCGCCCATGGCGACCAGCTTGTCGACGAAGAACAACCGGTTCTCGAACATCTTCTCGTGGATCAGGACCAAGCCCTCCGATTGAGTGGCCATGGCAAGCGCGATGCTGGTCAGATCGGCGGGGAACGCAGGCCATGGGCCGTCCTCGATCTTCGAGATGGCCTCGCCCTCGTCGTCCTTGACGCGCAGCTCCTGCCCCGCGGGAACGACCACGTCGTCGCCGTCGGCCTCGATCACACAGCCCAGGCGCGCGAAGCCGAGGCGGGTCATGCGCAGATCGGCATGCACCACGTCCCTGACCCGCAGCTCGCCCCCGGTGCAGGCCGCGAGGGCGATGAAGCTGCCCACCTCGATGTAGTCGGGGCCGATGGCGTAGTCCGCGCCGCCGAGCTCCGCGGCGCCATGCACCACGATCACATTGGAGCCGATGCCCTCGATCCGGGCGCCCATCTGCAGCAGCAGGCGGGCGAGATCCTGCACGTGGGGCTCGGAGGCCGCATTGTGAATGACGGTCGACCCGGGTGTGAGCGCCGCCGCCATCAGCGCGTTCTCGGTGGCCATCACCGACGGCTCATCCATGAAGAAGTCGCACGCGCGCAGCCCGTTGGGAGCCGTCAGGCGGTAGGACCGGCGGGCGTCTATCTCCGCGCCGAGAGCGCGGAAGGCGTCGAGGTGCGGATCGAGGCGGCGACGGCCGATCACGTCCCCTCCCGGGGGCGGCATGTCGGCGCGGCCGAAGCGGGCCAGAAGCGGCCCGGCGAGCAGGAAGGAGGCGCGGATGCGCTCGGAGAGGGCGGCGTCGAGCTCGGTGCTCGTAACGTCGGCGGCACACACGGTCAGGGAGTTGTCATCGCGCCACTCGGCGGTCGCGCCGAGCCCTCGCAGGAGGCCGAGCATCGCCTCCACGTCGCGGATGTGCGGAATGTTGCGCAGCACCACCTCCTCCTCGGTGAGAAGCGTCGCGGCGAGCACCGGGAGTGCCGCGTTCTTGTTGCCGGCGGGCACAAGCGTGCCGGACAGCGGCTGACCACCTTCGATGACGAACTTTTCCATGCGAGATGCCGCCCGGTTCGGGGGGACGAGCAGCCGATCAAGGGTATCGAAGGCCATCCGAGCCAGATTTCGCTTCGAAGTGGCGATACCCTGCCCCCGTGCCCTCACCCACGCGCGAAGAGGCCTGGCGGCTGTTCTGCGACTGGACCGAGTCGGACTCGCTGCGAAAGCACGTGCTCGGCGTCGAGGCCGCGTTGGTGGCCTACGCCCGGCGCTATGGAACCGACGAGGAGCTGTGGGCGGTCACCGCCATCCTCCACGACCTCGACTACGAGAAGCACCCCGACCTGGAGACCGGCCACCCGCGCGTAGCGCTCGAGCTGTTTCGCGAGCTGGACTACCCGCCGGAGCTGATTGACGCAGTCGCGGGACACGCCGACTTCCTTGGCGTCCCCCGTGAGACCAAGCTTGCCAAGGCGCTCTACGCGGTCGACGAGCTGTCTGGCTTCGTGGCCGCCTGCGCCCTCGTGCGGCCCACGGGAATCGAGGGCATGACCCCCAAGTCGGTGACGAAAAAGCTCAAGACCGCGGCCTTCGCCGCGGCGGTCAACAGGGAGGAGGTCCGGCGCGGGGCCGAGGAGCTGGGCGAGGACTTCGACCAGCACCTGCGCACGGTGATAGCGGCGCTGGAGGAGCGTTCCGAGCAGCTGGGCCTGAGCGCCGATCAGGTCGCCCCGAAGCCCGGTTAGAGCTCACGCCGGTCGACCGTATCGGCCGCCGGCATTGGCCCACTCGGCCAGGTGGTCGACCGAGCAGAAGGCGTCGGGGATCCGGTGCTCGCCGCGGTGGCGCACCAAGGTCACGTGCTCGTCGGCGAGCGCCTGGCCACAGCGGGCGCATGTCTTCTTCAAGGACTGCTCGCCGGGAGGTGCCGTATCTGGGTGGCCCTCCTCCCAGCGCGCGCCCTGCATCGCCCACGGCACCACGTGCTCGAGGCGACAGAAGACGGCGCTGCGAGCGCCCGGCTCCTCCCGGGCCCGGTGGCCCTCGCCGCGACCAACTGTCTCCTGACACCAGGTACAGCTCTCCGATGTGGTCATCGCTCGGCTCGCCCTTCCGAGCGGGCGGGCGGCTTGCCGGGAGCGCCGCGGCGGCTGCGCCCGACCGGCAGCCCTGCGGCCCGGCGCGCAGGGTCGTCGAGGTGACGGACGCGGCGCATCACATACCAGCGGCGCTGCAGAAAGAGGGTCACGACGCCGGCTATCACGATCGCCACCAGGTTGAGGCCCAGCTGCGCGCCCGCGCCCGACGCCTCACCCCAATCGCCGAGCGCTCCCGCGAGCCCCACGTTTGCGGCGGCGGGGATCGTGGTCACCGAGATCAGCACGCCGATGAGTGCGCCGGACTTGGCGCTGGTGAGCGACAGCACCCCCGCCGTTCCTGCGATATACGCCACGAGGAAAGAGAAGAAGTCGGGGTTGGAGATGAAGCCGGTGAGCGGGTGGTCGTCGGTCTTGAAGTCCTCGGGCACGAGGCCGGCAGCGTCGAGCGCCAAGCTCACGACCACCGTCACGGCCACCCCCACCGGGAACCCGACGCCCAGCGCCGCGAGCGAGCGGCGCACCAGCGGGCCCCTTTTCTCGACGATGGCCACGCAGAGTCCGGCCAGCGGCCCGAACTCGGGCCCCACCACCATCGCGCCCACGATCAGGATCGGCTGGTCGAGCAGAATGCCCACCGCGGCGATCAGCATCGCCAGGACCATGAAGGCGATGAAGAAGAGCGACAGCTCGGTCATCTCCTCGGTGCGGTGCTCCACGTCCTCCCAGATCACGGCGTCGGAGGGGAGCCCCGGCGCGTGCTTCTCGGCCCGGTCCGCCGCATCGGAGATGTGGGTGTCGATGTACTCGAGCGCGATCGAGCCCTGTGCCGGGATGTCCAGCTCCTCGAGGTCCTCCACGATCACGCTCGCGTCCTCGCGGGCGACGTCGCACAGGATCACGTCACCCTCGGGCTTACGCGCCGCTCCCTCCAGCAGGATCACGTTGCAGACCGAGCCGGATCCCTCCAGCAGCTCGAGCGCCTTTCCGGCTATCTCGGCCGGGGCCACGATCCGTAGGTGGACCATCTACTGGTCCACCGTTCCAGGAGGAACCACTTGGCGGCCTCCGCCGCGAGGCGAGGCGCGAGCCCGCGGCGCACTGTCGGAGTAGGCCAGGTACTGCGCGTTGAACACCACTCCCTGCAGATCGCACTCGGAGTAGCGGACACGCATCAGGTGGCGAAACGGCGAACTCACCGGCGCCAGCGTACCGCTCGCTACGGTGGGGTCGAGGGGCCCGGCTGCCATCATTCGGCGCCCGTCGGGCCAGGGGCCGCGACTTTGGCCGCGGACCTCGGTTCTACTCTGCGCGGCCGGGCTGCGACCCGGCCACCTCCCTCGTCATGACTCAAATGTCTACCCCTCTCCCCTTTGCCGCCCGGCGCCTTCTCGTGCCGGCGCTGGCCGCCTGCGTGCTGCTCGCTCTCACGATGGCGGCTCTGGCGACTGCGGCGCGGGCCGCCGCGCCCCGCGGCGCCGAGGTGTCGATCATGGACGACCAGCTGCTGCTCAACGCCTCCGAGTCGGAGATCGCCAAGGAGATGGCCCTCTTCAGCGCCATGGGCATCGACCGTCTGCGGGTATCTGCCTTCTGGAACCAGATCGCCCCCGACGCCCTGTCGCGCAAGAAGCCGGGCGGCTTCGACGGCGAAAACTCCTCCGACCCCCGCTACGCGTTCGGGCCCCTGGACCGGGTGATCGCCGGGGCGAGCAAGCAGGGGATCAAGGTCATGCTCACGATCTCAACCCCCGGGCCGGTCTGGGCCAGCCGCGACCCCGCCCGCGACAACCCGGTCTGGAAGCCCAGACCGGCGGCGTTCGGGGCGTTCACGACAGCGCTGGTCACGCGCTACGCCGAGTTTGTCGACCACTGGGGCATATCCAACGAGCCCAACCGGGCCGCCTGGCTCCAGCCTCAGGCCGACCGTCGTGGCCGGCCGATCTCCGCGCACCTCTACCGCGGGCTTGTGCAGGCCGCCTACCCGCGCATCAAGGAAGGGGACCCCGACTCGGTTGCCCTCGTGGGCGAGCTGGCCTCCACGGGATCCGACGACCCGCGCGGGGCGACAGCCCACCAGCGACCGCTGCGTTTCCTGCGCGCGATGGCCTGCCGGGACCGCGCCAACCGTGCCGTGCGCCGTGGGCGCTGCAAGGGCTTTCGGCCCGTCCCGGTCGACGCCGTAGGTCACCATCCTTACCAGCTTCTGTCCGCGCCCAGGCACCGCTCGGAGAATCGCGACGACGCGGCGATCAACGACGGGGCCCGGCTACTGCGGACCCTGGACCGGCTCACCCGCGTTGGCGCACTGAGCACACCGGGCCGGCGGCGGTTAGACGTCTTCTACACCGAGTTCGGCTACCAGACCAACCCGCCGGATCCGTTCGCCGGCGTTTCGCTGGCCAGGCAGAGGCGCTACCTGCAGGTGGCCGCCTACCTCGCGTGGCGCACGCCGCGAATCCGGGGCCTCAACCAGTTCCGGCTGACCGACGGCGCGCTGAACGGATCCGGCCCCGGCCGGTTCACGGAGTTCCAGTCAGGCCTGCTCTTTCGCAACCGCCGCGTCAAGCCGGCCTTCCGGATCTTCCGGCATCCGTTCGTGATCACCGGCGATCGTTTCTGGGGTCACGTGCGCCCTGGCGGGGCGCACACGGTGCGCGTGGAGTACCGCCGGCGCCCGAAGGCGAAGTTCCGGCTGGTGGCTCAAGTGCTGACAAACGAGCTGGGCTACTTCAGCTTCCGCCTGCCGGGTCGCAAGCCGGGCAAGTACCGCTATCGCTACACCGAGCCCGCGGGCACGTCCGGTGTGCTCACGGTTCGCAAGTAGCCTGGATCCAGGCCAAGCTCTTTCTAGGGCTCGCCGCTCGCTTGGACGTGCAAGGTGTCTTGCAGGATCCGGGCCTTCCGTCCGCGGATCGCCCTAGCTTACCGAACACATGTTCCCGCGCCTCAAACAGCGCTTGGCACCGGCAGTTCTCGGGCGGCTGGACGTCCTCGTCGAGCTGTCGACGCTCGGTGAGTACGGCCTCGACGAGGCTGGACGGGCGATGACTCTCGGTGCCGCGGCCGTGCCTGCCACCTCGCGGGAGTCCGAAGCGGCCCAAACGCTCGCTCCGGCTCTCCGCTCTGGCCAGGCTGCGGCCACAGGCCGGGCGCCACTTGCACGGCGTAGGCGAGACGATTGCCCGGGAAGGCCGGACGATTACCCGCCTGGCGCCGAGGCTAGCGCTCGCCGGTGCGGTCCGCCAGCTCGCTCCTGACCCATTCCACCGGCTCGGGGTTCTTGCCCTCAGTGGAGCCGTCCAGCTCGACGAAGCGCAGGAAGAGGTCGAGATCGGGGATCCGCTCACTCATGGCGGCCAGCCGCTCGTTTGCGTCCCGAGTCCGCTTTCGAGATCTGCGCCAGATCGCGTACGGACGGTCGTGCAACTCGATCGTGGCCAGCAGCCGCTCGTCATCGGCGTAGGCCTCCGCGAAGCGGCGGGCTCGCATGGCGTGGTGATTCTCCCCGGTGCGCGGAAGCCGGTACTCGACCTTCCCCTTCATCGCATCATGCACCAGGGAGATGAAGCGCAGCTCCAAACGCCGCTCGCCCGTCTCACCCCAGGCGTCGATCGTGTTCAGCAGATCCGACACGTGGGCGCCCACCGCCCCCTCGGGGTGTCCTCGGCGGGGCTCTCCCCAGGCAAGGCCCTCGAGCAGAACCGGATCGCGGGTGAGGCCTCGCTCCAGCTCGTTTGCGGGCTCGAAGCCCGGGACCAGATCCAGCGCGCGGGGTCTGTGCTGGTCGGGGCCCACGCCGGCCGACGGGTCCCTGCGCTGGTCGGGACCCATGCCGCCCGGCCGGCCCCTGCGTCAGCCGACCTGGTCCGCGGACCAGCCCGCCTCACTGCGCGAGAGCACCACTGGCACCAAGCGCCCCCCTGTCTGCGCCTCGAAGCGTGCGCGATCCTGGTGCACGCCGGGGCGGTCGTCCACCAGAACCAGGTCCAGCCGGTCGATGGTCTTGCCTGGATGGGAGGTGGCGAGGGCGGCCCGCACCACCCCTTCCATCACTTCGCGGTCCCATCCCCGATCGGTGGCACGAGCCTGCTCGAGCGCGTGGTCGGCTTCCCGCAGGTGCTGGTGATAGACCGGCGCGTGTTCGATGTCGCGACGCCGGGCACCGAGCAGCCCACCGACCAAGAAGAGGAGCAGCACAACGGCAAGCACGAGGATGACTATGGCGAGGGTGGACACGATGGAGGTGGCGGCGTACGGCTCACGGGCCGCCCACTTTCGGGCGGCCCGTTCGCCAATCAAGAATCCGGCGGCGACCTACTCTCCCAGGCCCTTTCAGGCCAAGTACCATCGGCGCAGAGGGGCTTAACTGCTCTGTTCGGAATGGGAAGAGGTGTATCCCCCTCGCTCATGCCACCGA
>JACCUE010000247.1 GCA_013812005.1 Thermoleophilaceae bacterium | reverse complement strand
TCCTCCGGCACGTCGGGCAGCGTGCGCTCACCGGTCAGCGCGAGCGGCGGCACCCCTTCGGGCTGGTCCTGCTGAACGTACTGCGCGACCTGTGCCAAGAGCGGCGGAGTCTAGGTGGTACCGATGGCGCGATGAGAGCGAGCACTAAGCTTTCGCGCCTCCATGGCTGCCCCCGCCACCACCGACGAGGTGCACGACGCCAACGTCCGCTACCACGACCTAGCCGCCGTTCACTACGACGCCAAGTGGGGCATCGACTACGGCGATCGCGGCCAGGGCCAGGTGATCGGCAAGCTGCGCAAGGCGCTCGGCGAGCCGCTGCTGGAACGCTTCGAGCGCGGGCTGGAGATAGGCGCCGGCACGGGCTACTTCGGGCTCAATCTGACCCGCGCGGGCGTCCTCGGGGAGTACGTGGGCACCGACATCTCCCCCGGCATGCTCGACAAGCTCGGCGACTCCGCGCGCCGGCTTGGTCTCGACGTCGACACCGCATGCTGCGATGCCACACGGCTGCCCTTCCCCGACGGCTGCTTCGACATCGTCTTCGGGCATGCCGTGCTGCACCACCTGCCCGACCTGGAGGCGTCGCTCTCAGAGCTCCGGCGCGTGCTACGCCCGGGCGGGGCGATCGCGTTCTGCGGCGAGCCATCCCACCTCGGCGACCGTCTGGCCGAGATCCCCAAGCGTGCCGCCTACAAGATCTCACCGGCTTGGCGGGCGCTGATGCGCGCCTCCCCCGCGGTGCACAGCGGCTACCACGAGGCGCCTGAGGAGGCGCTGCTCGAGCAGGTGGTCGATGTTCACGCCTTCACCCCCCGTGCCCTGGCCGCAGCCACCCGCGGCGCCGGTTTCGATCGCGTGCAGGTGCGGGGCGAGGAGCTGGCCGCCAGCCTCTTCGGTTGGACCAACCGCGCCCTGGAGGCCACCGCCGAGCCCTCCGAGGTGCCGCGCCTGTGGCAGAGCTACGCCTACCACGGCTACATCGCGCTGCAGGCCGTCGACCGCGCGCTACTCGAGCCGCGCCTCCCCGCGACGGTCTTCTACAACCTGCTGCTCTCCGCGCGCGCGCCGGACTGACGGCCCGCGGGCCGAGCAATCGCCCGACGCGGCGGTGCAGCTCGGGCTCTACAGCACAAGGGCCGCCGCGGGAGCCACGGCACCGAGCAACAGCACGCCGTCGACCGCCCGCGCGCGAAGCCTCAGTCCGGGCGCGGGATCGGCGGCGCGAAAGCGGCCTGACTCCGCGGCGGCCCACGCCAGCACGGCGTCCATCACCTCGACGGGGCGCATGCGCACCGTTCCGAGCGAGCTCATGAGGGTCTTCCCGGAGGCGATCAGGCGGCCCTCGGATCCGATGGTGTCGAGGATGCGGGCCGCCTCGGGCGCCGACGGCAGCCTGCGGAGCCGGCCCAGGCCCCGCCGCGATACCTCGCGCAGGCCGTCCGAGCCCGCCGCGCCACGCAGCCAGGTGGCCGCGGCCACGAGAAGCGCGGCGCGCAATGCCCGCCTCAGCGCTTCGTCGAGGCCCAAGCCCCCGCTCATGGAGAACACGAACGCACCGAGCGCCAGCAGGCCGGCCAGCGCCGCCCCGGTGGCCAGGGCCCCCCGGTCTGCCCGCGACACCGCCCAGGCCAGCGCGAGGAACGCCGCCACCGCTGCCAGCAGCGGCCAGGCCGTGCCCGACAGCAGCAGCACGAAGGAGATCGCGGCGGCCACCGCCACCACCCGCGGGTCGAAGCGTCCCCGGTGCCCCACCGGCGGCGCCACCGCCGGCGCCTCGGCGTGCTCCGCATCGGGCCAGGTGCTCAATCCACGGCGGTAGAAGCCGACCTGCACCCATGAGGCGAAAGCCCCCCAGACCAGCAGGCCGCCCGCGGAGAATATGAGCGTGCCCTCCTCGCTGAGCGAGAGCCCTACGCGCCGGGCGAGGGCGTCATAGGTCCCCGCGTAGGCGTCCAGGCCCCCGGCGATCACCCACACGAAGAAGGCCAGGCCCGCGGCGTTGGTCAGCATCCGGATCGCCAAGCAGGCCAGGAGCTCGGCCGGGAAGCTCGACCCCCGCGCGCGCATGCGGCCGAGCAACGGCGCGCTCAGCGCCTGGGTGAAGGGCACGCCGAAGCGGGCCGGACCCATGATTGCCACGGTCTCGAGCGTGGCCGCAATGCTCGCACCGTAGCCCTCGCGCGCCCCGCGGCGCTGGGCCACTCTGGCCAGTGACATGCCGCCGGCAAGCGCGACCCAGAAGCCCCCGCTCGGCACGGCGCGCGAGGCCAAAAAGGACACGGTGGCCACGTGGGCCGGCCCGGCGGTGTCGTCGACCACAGAGGCCGCTGCCTTGGTCTCCACGGGCCAATGAGGGTAACTACCGGCGGCGCCAGGGCTCCGAGCTCAGACCCGGTAGCGCTCCAGCGCCGCCTCGCGCGCCTCGCGGCGGTCCACGATCGGCTCAGGGTAGTCCTCGCCGATCACGCAACCCACCTCGCGCTGGCGCTCGATTCCCATCTCCCACGGCTCGCGCAGGTGCTCGTCGGGCACATCGCGCAGCTCGGGCACGTAGCGGCGCACGTAGCGCCCCTCAGGGTCGAAGCGCTCCATGTGAAGCGCCGGGTTGTAGATGCGCTTGAAGGCCGGCTGGGGGTCGACCCCGACCGAGGCGATCCACTGCCAGTTGCCATTGTTGTTGGCCTCGTCACCGTCGATCAGCAGGCGCATGAACCAGCGCTCACCCCGGCGCCAGTCCACCCCGAGGTACTTCGTCAGGAAGGAGCCCACGACCAGCCGCGCGCGGTTGTGCATCCACCCCTCCCGGCGCAGCTGGCGCATGCCGGCGTCCACGAGCGGGTAGCCGGTGCGTCCATCGGTCCACGCGTCGAAGGCAGCGTCGTCGTCGTTCCAGTCGATCTTTCCGCGATAGCGCTCCCGGTGTTCCTGCATCGCGTTGCGTGGCCGGTGCAGGATCACCTGCTGATAGAAGTCGCGCCAGGCGAGCTGGCGGCGAAAGGCCTCCGGTCCCTCGCCGTCGGGCAGGCGATCCTCCAGCTCGCGAGCCGACACGCAGCCGAAGCGCAGGTAGGGCGAGAGGCGCGAGGTCCGATCCTCGGCGAGGGCATCGTGGTTGCGTAGTCCGCCACTGCGCCGCGCAGGAAGGCGTTCATCCGCTTGCGACCGGCCGCCTCTCCCCCCGGCAGCGGATCCTCCACCTCCTGGGTGAGGCCGAGCGATTCCAGCGACGGGATGCGCCCCTTGCCCGGTTTGGCCCGCAGGGCCGGCATCGTGCGCGGCGCGCCCGCGACCTCACGACGGGGCTCACCCAGCCAGCCCTTGTAATAGGGGGTGAACACGGTCTGGGGCTTGCCCTTCTGAGTGCGCACCTCCCCGGGCGCGTCGACCACGGTCAGGCCGGGATGGGCATGCAGCGCAACGCCCGCCTCGGTCAGCGCTCGGCCCGCCCTCTCGCCACGGTTGCGGGCGAACGGAGTCACGTCGGCGGTGAAGTGGATCTCCGTCGCCCCGACCTCCTCGGCCAGCGCGGGCAACTCGCGCTCCGGCGGCCCGTGACGGATCACCAGCCCGCTGCCGCGGTCGCGCAGCGAGGAGCCCAGGTCGTGCAGGCACTCGAGCAGGAACTGCGTCCGTGGGCCGGACTCGTGGCGGCCGTGCAGGAGCCGGTCGTCGAAGCAGAACACCGGCACGACATGCTCGCAGCGGTCGAGCGCAGCCCGCAGCGCGGGGTGCTCGTGCACGCGGAGATCGCGCCGAAACCAGACGATGGCCGTCATCAAGAGCGGTACGCGGCCGCTGGAGGAGCGGGATCAGACATCGCGCGCCATCACACGCGCGAGCGCCTCGGCGAAGGCGGAGTTCTCCTCGTCGGTGCCACAGGTCACGCGGATCGCGCCCGGGGCGCCGAACCCCCGCAGCGCGCGCACGATCAAGCCCTCGGCCAGCAGCCCTTCGGCCAGGGCGTCGGCCCGTCCGCCGGGCACGTCGGCGTACACGAAGTTGGTCTGCGAGGGCAGCGGATCGAGGCCCGCCGCGGCCAGCACCTCCCGTAGCCTCTCGCGCGCCCCGTGGGCGTGGCCCACGCGGCGGGCCACCTCATCGGCCTCGCCCAGCGCCGCCAGGGCCGCCTCCTGCGCCGGTTGGTTGGCGTTGAAGATCGGGCGCACCCGGTCGAGCGCTCCGGCCACCGCCGGGGAGGCCAGGGCATAGCCGATCCTCAGGGCCGCCAGCCCGTAGACCTTGGAGAACGTGCGCAGCACGCACAGCGCCTCGCGTCCCTCCCGCAGCAGCGCGGGGCCCTCGGGCTCGACATCCGCGTACTCGGCGTAGGCCTCGTCGAGCACGCAGAGGATGCCCGCGGGCAGCGCGTCGAGAAACCCGCGCAGCTGGGCGGGATCGAGGATCGTGCCCGTGGGGTTGTTCGGGTTGGCGAGGTACACCAGCCGGACCCGGCCGCCACCCGGCGCCGGAGCCGAGCAGGCCTCGAGCACCCCACCGAGGTCGAACGCGCGATCGCGCAGAGGCACGCGCACGGCGTCGGCTCCGTGTACGCCGGCGGCGGACACGTAGCTCGCAAACGACGGCCAGGGAAACACCGCGGCGTCCCCCGCGTCGAGGGCGGCGGCGGCGCACAGGCGGATCAGCTCATCCGCGCCGTTGCCGGGCACCACCTGCTCCGGTGGAAGGCCATAGCGCTCGCCGAGAGCGGCGCGCAGCGAAGCCGCGCCTCCGTCGGGATAGCGGTGCAGCTCAGAGGCCGCGGCCTCGTAGGCGGCCACCGCTGCCGGGAGCGGCCCGAAGGCTCCCTCGTTGGAGGCCAGCTTGACCATCCGCTCGAGACCGGCTCGCTCGGCCAGCACGCGCATGGGCGGCTGCGGGCGGTAGGGCTCGACATTGCCCAGGGCGTCGCGCAGCGGCACACGGCTAGCCTACGCAATGCCATGGGCGAGTCCATCGAGCGCTTTCCCCTCTTTCCCCTCGGCCTCGTGCTGCTCCCGGGTGAGGTGGTGCCGCTGCACGTCTTCGAGCAGCGCTATCGGACGATGATCGCCGAGTGCCTCGAGTCGGAGTCCGAGTTCGGAATCGTGTGGCTCGGCGACGAGGTGCTCCACGACGTGGGCTGCACGGCCGAGATCACCCAGGTGATGGAGGAGATGGATGACGGCCGGATGAACATCATCGTCCAGGGCGTCACCCCCTTCCGCCTCGAACGGCGGGTGGACGACATGGACTACCCGGCCGGCGACGTGGTGCTGCTCGACGAAGAGGAGTTCGCGGACGGCGGGGAGGCGAGCACGGCGGCGCGACTGGGCTATGCCGACCTGGTCGAGCGCGTTACCGACTCGCGCCCCGCCGAGAGCGACCTCGCCGAGCTCGACGCCTACGGGATGGCATCCACGATCGCCTTCGAGAACGACGCGAAGCAGGAGCTGCTCGAGCTGCGCTCCGAGAGCGAGCGCCTGAGCCGCCTTGCCACCCTCTGCGTGCGAGCGCTCGAGCGCTACGACTACGCCGAGCAGGCCGCGGAGCGCGCGAGCTCCAACGGCAAGGTGCATCACTGACGGTCGACGCGCGCGGACTGCGCTGCCCGATGCCGCTGGTGATGGCCAAGGTGGCCATGGAGAAGGTCGAGCCGGGGGGCGCGATCGTGGTGCTGGCCACCGACCCCGAAGCCTCTATCGATCTGGCCGCCTGGGCGGCCGACGAGGGCTACGCGCTGGTCGAGCGCGCCGCGGCGGGCTGGACCGAACTGGTGCTGCGCAGAAGCTCGTCCGAGTAGCGCCGCCGTCCTGCGTCTTCCCCAGCTCGATTGCGCCGGCGGCTACCCGGCCACCACGGCGACACCGCCCCGGCGGGGGTCGCCGCCGCCGGTGAGCGCGCCGGTCTCCGCGTCGCGGACCACTGCCTGCACCCCCCCGAAGTAGAGGTTGCGCTCCGGGAAGTGGCGCATTCGCCAGCCCGACGCCTCGAGAGACCGCAGGGCCCCGGCATCCACCCCGGGCTCCGCGTCCACGAGGTCGCCCTCCACGTGCAGGCGGGGCGCGTCGACGGCTTCCTGAGCCGCCAGGCCGCCGTCGATCACCGCGGCAACCGTCTGCACGATGGCGGAGCGGATCCGGTTGGAGCCGGCCGAGCCCAGGGCGATCTCGGGACGCCCGTCGCGAAGCACCGCCGTGGGGGCCATCATGCTCGGCACCCGAGCCCCCGCCTGGTTGCGGTGAAATCCATGGGGATTGAGGTCCTCCTCGCCCAGCATGTTGTTGAGGTGCACGCCGGTCCCGGGCACGATCACGCCCGAGCAGGATCCGTTCGAGCAGGTGACCGACGCGCACACCCCGTCGGCGTCCATCACCGACACGTGCGTGGTCGAGCCCAGCCGGGAGGCGATGTCGCCGGCCACCTCGTCGAGCACGTCGGAGGCCAGGAAGC
This sequence comes from Thermoleophilaceae bacterium, assembly GCA_013812005.1. Classification (GTDB taxonomy): domain Bacteria; phylum Actinomycetota; class Thermoleophilia; order Solirubrobacterales; family Thermoleophilaceae; genus JAAYBF01. Next base: position 1,238 of record JACCUE010000247.1, on the reverse strand, counting down.
GGCGGGCGTAGTCCTCGCTCGAGAGGCCCTCGAGGAACTCCTCGTCGCGGGCGCGGTTGGTGGAGGCGATCACCTCCGCGAGCGCGCGCGTGTCGCCCGGGCGGTCGATCCGCCCGAGCAGCTCGAGGGCATCGGCGATCAGGATGCCGCCCGAGGAGGGTGGCGGATTGGTGAGCACCTCGCGCCCGCGGAAGCTGGCCCGGGCCGGGCGGCGCTCGCCCACCTCGTAGGCGGCCAGGTCCTCGCGCGTGAGCAGCCCGCCCCGCTCCAGCACCCAGTCGCTGATCCTCGCCGCCGTGTCGCCCGTGTAGAGAAAGCCCGGACCATCGGCGCCCAGCCTCTCGAGCAGGTCGCCCAGCTCGTGCAGGCAGATCGTCTCCCCGGCTCGTAACGGCCGTCCGTGGGGCTCGTAGACCGCCGCCGCCTCCTGCGTCGAGCTCATGATCGGGGCCAGCACCTCGAACAGGAAGGCCTGCACCGGGGTCACCTCCACTCCCTCCCGCGCGGCCCGGGCGGGCCCCGCCGTCAGCGAAGCCAGGTCGACGGTGCCGAACCGCCTCAGGGCCTCGGCCAGGCCGGCCGGGTTTCCGTAGGCGCCGCAGGAGGAGGGCCCGCAGTTGAAACGCTGGATCGCGCCTTCGGCGAACTGCACGTCGATGGGCAGCAGCGGCGCCGGGTCGGGGTCGGCCAGGCCGCGTCCGGGCGCAGCCACGAAGAAGTCGAGGAGGTGGCTCTCGCCTCCCGTGTGCACCAGCATGAAGCCGCCGGCGCCCGGTCCGGTCAGCGGCGACTCGCTCACGAAGGACATGAGCACGGCCGCCACCGCTGCGTCGACCGCGTTGCCCCCTTCGCGCAGCACCCTCGCCCCCGCCTCGGCGGTGAGCGGGTGCCCCGCTGCCACTACCCCTCTCATCGAGTCGCGCAGGCTCTCCCCGCGCGGTCAAACTCTCGCTACCATCGCGGCAGTGGCGCTCCGGACCGGCATTGCGACGGCCCTCGCGTGCACGGCGCTCGTGGCGGGGGCCGGCTGCGGAGGCGACGAGAAGAGCGACGACGGCGCTTCGGGCGCCAGCCCGCTGACCGCCGCCGAGTACCGCAAGCAGGGCAACGCCCTCTGCAAGGAGGCCGTCCGCGAGGTCGGGGCGATCCCGGAGCCCAACGCGCCCGACGAGATCGCCGGCTATTTGGAGGAGGTCTTCGACGCCTCCGAGCAGGTGAACGACGAGTTCGTGAAGCTC
>JACCUE010000158.1 GCA_013812005.1 Thermoleophilaceae bacterium | reverse complement strand
CCACCGAGCTCACGCCGGACGAGCTGGTCACCGTGCTACGCGAGCTGGTCGCCGCGCAGCTCTCGGCCGCCTGAAATCACGGTGCGGTACTCGCCGGAGAGCGATCCGTCCGGTGCTCGGCCGATCGGCGATCGGCCTCCGCTCCTCCGGCCACGTTCCGGCTGCGCTCCTCCCCCGGGCTTGCGCCCCGGCGTCATTCTCTTCCCCAAGCCCGCCGGAGTGACTTCGCACGACGTGGTTGCCGGGGTCCGCCGGTCGTTGCCGCGCGCCACGAAGGTCGGGCACGCCGGCACCCTCGACCCGTTCGCCACCGGACTGCTGCTGGTACTCGTGGGGCGCGCAACTCGGGCGCAGCGCTACCTGCTGGGCTTGCCCAAGGCCTACCGGGTGGTGGCCCGCCTCGGATGGCGCTCGGATACCGGAGACCGTGACGGCGCGCTCGAGCAGACCGGCCGAGTGCCCGCGGACCCGCGTATTCGGACCGGCGACCTGATGCAGCGCCCGCCCGCCTACTCGGCGGTCAAGGTGGGGGGAGAGGCGCTGTACAAGAAGGCCCGCAGGGGTGAGGGAGTCGAGGGCGAGGCGCGGCCGGTCACCGTGCACCGCGCGGCGCGGCTCTGGCTGGAGGGCGAGCGCGCGGCCTTCGAGATCGAGTGCTCCTCGGGCACCTACATCCGCCAGCTCGTCGCTGACCTGGGAGATGCCTACTGCGAAGAGCTCGAGCGCACCGCGATCGGCTGCTTTGACCTGAACGACGCCGACCCGGACCGTGTGGTGGGCGTAGGGGAGGCGCTGGCCTTCCTGCCCGAGCATCCTTTGAGCGATGCGGAGGCGCGCCAGGTGGCGCACGGTGTCCGCGTTGCGGCGGGCACGGCCCCGGCCGCGGATGCGCTGCGCCTGACCCACGGCGGCGAACTGATCGCGGTGGCCGAGCCGCGGGGCTCGGAGCTTCAGCCCGTCGTAGTGTTCGCCGGGTGAAGGTCACGAGCCTCACGGACATTGCCGTGGCTCCTCCGGGCGAGGCGCCCTCGCGGCGGGTGGCCATCGGCACCTTCGACGGCGTGCACCTTGGCCATCGGGAGGTGATCCGGGCCAACGACACGGTGCTCACCTTCGACCCGCATCCGCTGGCCGTGATCAGCCCGGAAGCACGGCCCAAGCTGTTGATGCCGTACTCCATCAAGCGGGACCTGATCGCCGGGCTGGGTGTGGACGAGCTGGTGGTGATCCCGTTCGACCGCCACTTCGCCGACCGCAGCGCGGAGGACTTCGTCGAAAGCGTGCTCATCGGCCAACTGGGTGCTCAGAGCGTGTCGGTCGGGGAGAACTTCCGCTTCGGCAAGGGCGCCCGTGGCACGCCCGAGTTCCTGTCGTCCTATGCCGAGTTCGAGACCCGGGTGGTGGCGCTGGTGGGCGTGGCGGGGGAGACCGTGTCCTCGAGCCAGATCCGCGGGCTGGTGGCCGCCGGAGAGGTGGACAAGGCGGCGCAGTTCCTGGGCGGTCCCTACCTGATCGAGGGCGAGGTCGTGCACGGCGACAAGCGCGGCCGCGACCTGGGCATGCCCACGGCAAACATCGTGCCCGACCCTCTCCTGGTGGCGCCCGGCCACGGGGTGTACGCCGGCTGGGCCCACGGCTACACGGCGGCCATCAACGTGGGCGTGAGGCCCACCTTCGAGACCGGGCGTGGCCTGCTGATCGAGGCCCACCTGATCGACTTCGAGGGCGACCTCTACGGAGAGAGGCTCAGAATCGCCCTGGTGGAGCGGATGAGGGGAGAGCAGCGCTTCGAGTCGGTGGACGAGCTGGTGGGTCAGATGCAGAAGGACGTAGAGCAGGCAACGGAGATCTGCGCCGCCGGGCCCTGAGCCCTGCCGACCTCGGTGCGCTGCTACCGTTTCGCGCCGCATGACGCTGACCGTCGACCAGAAGCAGGAGATCGTTGCCAAGCACGGCCGCGGCGAGAATGACACCGGCTCCGCCGAGGTTCAGGTGGCCCTGCTCACGGCACGGATCAACGAGCTCACCGAGCATCTGCGCGAGCATCGCAAGGACCACCATTCGCGCCGGGGGCTGCTGATGCTCGTCGGCAAGCGCCGCCGGCTGCTGGGCTACCTGCAGCGCACCGACCTCGACCGCTACCGCGCGCTGATCAAGGAGCTCGGGCTCCGCCGATGATCGAAGCGGGTGCGGTCGCTCCCGATTTCACACTGCCCGATCAGGACGGCGACGAGGTTTCCCTGCAGGACCTGGCCGGTCAGATCTCGGTGCTTGCCTTCTATCCGCTGGACTTCAGCCCGGTCTGCACCGACCAGCTGAACGTCTACCAGGAGGTGCTGCCCGAACTGGAGGCCAAGGGCGCAAGGCTCTACGGCATCTCGGTGGATTCAGCCTTCTCGCACAAGGCCTTCCAGCGGCAGATGGGCGTCTCGATCCCCCTCCTCGCCGACTTCCACCCCAAAGGTGAGGTGTCGGAGGCCTACGGCGTCTACATCCCAGAGCGCGGCCACAACCAGCGCGCCCTGATCATGATCGGGCCGGAGCTCGAGGTGGTTTGGGCCCACACCTCGCCCTCCCCGCTGGAGATCCCCGGCGCCAACCTGATCTTCGACGCTCTCGAGCAGCAGGCTGCCTGAGGGGCTCGGCAGTGCGGGGCCGCCCCCCGAGGGTCCCGAGGACCACGTACGCGGCGAGGGCAGGCTCGTGGTCGAGTACTCCGATCTCGAGTGCCCCTACTGTGCCCGGGCGAGCCGGCTGCTGGATGAGCTCCCGCTCCGTCGGGTGTTCCGCCATTTTCCGGTGGTGTCCAAGCACCCGCGGGCCCGGGTCCTGGCGGTGGCCGCCGAGGCCGCGGCGTTGCAAGGCGCCTTCTGGGACATGCACGACTCCCTCATGGCCGACCAGGGCCACCTCGACGATCCCCACCTGTGGGAGCGGTGCGAGCGGCTGGGACTCGACGTCCACCGGTTCGAGTCCGATCGCCGGTCCGGAGCCCTCGCCACCCGGGTGGACCGTGACTTCCGCTCGGGAATCCGCGCCGGGGTCACGAGCACCCCAACCCTGTTCGTGGACGGCGTGGCCCACTCCGGCGTGCCCGACGCCGCCGTGCTCGCGCTGCTGGCCGAGTAGCAGCAAGAAACACGGCCGGCCTGCGTTGTGAAGGCCATGCTTGGTGTAAAACTCTTGCCCATGAGGCGTCCTCTGGCCGCGTGCGCGGCACTCACCGTTTCCGTGCTCGCCACCGCTGCGTCACCCGCCGCCGCCGGTGAGATCCTCTCCACCGACGTCTCGGTGGCCGACGCGGTCAAGCGCAGCTGCATCGAGCGTCCACTCGACGGAGGCGAGGGCTACGTGCAGCGCTCGCTGACGGCGCCGGACGCCGGAAGCCTCACAGCACGCCTCGAGGCGCCTTCGGGTGACTGGGATCTGGCGGTCTTCGATGCGTCGACGGGCCGGAGGGTCACCGGCTCCACGTTCTTCGGCGCCAGTGAGGTGGCGAACGGGCTCGTGGCCCAGGGCCAGGAGCTGACCGTGCAGGCCTGCCGGCGCTCGGGTGGCGCCGCCACGGCGCGGCTGACCGTCGATTCTCAGGCGATCGACCCGAGCCTGAAGGCCGAGAAGACGTCGCTGGTACGCGTCTCGACTCCCAGCAGGGCCCGCAAGAGCGAGCTGACCGGGCTTGGGCTCGACCTCAGCGAGCACGCCGGGGACGGCTTCATCGACGTCGTCCTACATGGCGCGGACGACGCCAAGACGCTGCGTGACTCGAAGTTCATGTTCACGACTCAGATCGCCGATCTCGACGCCCAGAGCGAGCTCGACCGCGCCGCCGACCGCCGCTTCGCGCGCTCGGTCAGCAGGTCGGCGCTTCCCAGCGGTCGCGACAAGTACCGCACGCTCGAGGACTACAACAACGAGATGAAGCAGCTGGTGGAGGCCAATCCGACGCTTGTGCAGCCCATCGTCCTGCCGGTGGAGACCTACGAGGGCCGCGCCGTCCAGGGCATCGAGATCACAGAGGACGTCGACGCGCGCGACGGAAAGCCCGTCTTCCTGCAGATGGGCCTCCACCATGCGCGCGAGTGGCCCTCCGGGGAGCACGCGATGGAGTGGGCCCACGAGCTCGTGAACACAAGCAAGGCGCCGGGCGCGGCCGGCGACCGCGTGCGCGGGCTGCTGGCCAGGACGCGCACGATCGTCATCCCGGTGGTGAACCCGGACGGGTTCAACCACTCCCGGACGCGCGGAACCGCGGCGGCAGACGGGCCCGGCGGAGGCCGCGGCGCGCCCAACCCGGGGCAAGACAACGAGACCGTCAACATCCTCACCAACCCCACCGGCGAGTACCGGCGCAAGAACTGCCGCTTGGCCGACGACAGCGAGAGCGGCAACTGCGACGTGGCCTTCGCTGCCGGCCTGGCGGCGACCGGCGTCGATCCCAACCGCAACTACGGTGGCCTCTGGGGCGGCCCGGGGGCCGGCGAGTCGATCCTCGACGAGGACTACCGCGGCCCGGGCCCGTTCTCGGAGCCGGAGACCAAGAACATCCGTGACCTCGTATCGAAGCGCCAGGTCACCACGCTCATCACCAACCACACCTTCTCCGACCTGATCCTGCGCCCGCCGGGAGTCCAGAGCCTCGGTGACGCGCCTGACGAGAACCGGGGCTACAAGGCCCTGGG
>JACCUE010000194.1 GCA_013812005.1 Thermoleophilaceae bacterium | reverse complement strand
GCGCCACCGTGCGCCGCCGCCCGGCGCGCAGGCCGCGGACCTTGGGCGCGCGGGCGCTGCGGACGATGCGCCGGCCCGGGCCGCTCGGCACATTCACCGAGCGGGTCGTGGTCTCGAACCCGGAGGTCACGCTGAGCCCGGCGGCGCCCGGGCACCGGGCCTCGAACAGGCCGTCCTCGGTCTGGGTCCGCGGGTCGCGCCGCGGGTCGTCGGTTTCCGAGGCCACGGGCGCGAGCACCAGCGGGTCGTTCGTGGTGAAGATCCGGGCCGGCGCCGGGAGGCTCTCGAGCGGGGTGGTGGTGGGCTCGGCCTGCTGGGCGAGCGACATGGTCGCGGTGCCGACGACGCCGGCGCCGGTGGCCACACACGCCATCACCACCGCTCGCCGGCGCGGACGCGGCATCGCGGAAGGGGTCAGAATCAGGCCCCCGAGCATCAGCAGGATCACCGGCACGAACGCCCACCCCCCGTCGCGCACGAAGCCGCCGACCGCGCCCATCCCGCCGCCCTCGACCGGGCGGACGGGGTCGGGGTCGCGCAGCTCCAGGGCCTCCACCTTGGCCGGGTCGTTGAACACCGGCTGCCTGCCGAAGGCACGGTAGAACGAGCGCTTGCCGGGGCGCACGCTGTCGGCTCCTTCGATGCGAATGCCGTCCGGCACGAAGATCGGGACGGTGTCGGTGGTCACGTTGCCGCCGGGTGCGACGCGCACGAGGCGGAAGCCGTGCCAGTACCCGTGGTCGGCGCCGACCGGCCCCTCGGTGTACAGCTCTCCGCCGGCACCGCCGTCGATGTAGTACGGAACGTCGCCGCGGCCTCGGTAGGTGAACTGGCCCTTGATGTGGCCGAGGAACACGCCATCCACGCCCGTGCGCTCGGCCACCGCCTCGAAGCGCTCGTTGTCGGGCGTGCCCGGCGCCAAGGGGTTGTTCTTGCCCATCACGTGGGTGAAGGTGGTGGGGTCGATGTAGCTCTGGTCGCGGGGGTCACGCGTGGGCATGTGCATGACCACGAACACGGTCATGCCCGCGTCGCGGGCCGCCGCCGCGTTGCGCTCGAGAAAGCCGAGCTGACCGGTGTTGCCCTGCTCGTCGGGGAACGGGGGGCTCTGGACCCTGTCGCAGTCGGTGAGCCCCCAGCAGGAGTTGTCGAGGAAGATCCACCGCACCTCGCCCACGTCGGCGAAGTAGTGCGACGAGGCGCCGGCGGGCTCGCCGGCGGGGCGGGCCGGCCCGATCCCAGGGTAGTTCGGCGCGTCGCCGAAGGGATAGGGGCGGTCCCTGAAGATCTCCTTGTAGTTCGCGAGGCTGCCCTGCACGCCCGGCGTCAGCAGCCCGGCGGTACCCGGCGGCACGCCCGGGGGAGAGGTGCGGTCGTGGTTGCCGACTCCCCCGAGGTAGGGCACCCCGATGGGGTCGTAGGCGCTCATGATCTCCTTCCATGAGGTGAGCTGCTCGACCGTGCCGTCGTTGTCCTTGTCGCCCGAGGTGGTGACCAGGTCCGGGCGGTATCGCCCTGACTCCTCCACCACCTTCGGAAACAGCGTCAGGCCGTCGTCGTCGTTGAAGTGCTCCTCGCCGTAGTGCACGAACAGCTGGCCGGGCCCCGTGGCCGGCGGCCAGGGCTCGGTGGCCACCGAGGCCCCGGCGGCGGGCGCGCACGCCAGAGCGATCAGGGAGAGGGAGAGGACGGCCCTGCGCATGGGCCCAGAGTAATCCCCGCGAGGGGTCGCGCAAGGGACAACTTGTGACCGCCCTGTGAAAGCACTCCTCGGGCCGTAATACTTGGAGGAGTGTGCGCCCAGTGCATGATCACCGCCGCCACGGCCACGACCGCCGCCACCGGCGTCCGGGCATGGCTGGCCGCCCGCGGCGGCGCGTGGCTCACGCCGCTGCGCCTGCGCCGTTTGAGCGCCGCCCTGATCGTGGTGGCCGTCGCGGCCACGGCCACCCTTTCCGGCTCTGCCTGATCGCTGCTCAGCCTGGCTGCCCCGCCATCCAGCCTCAGTGGGAGTGGCCCATGTGCTCCTCGCCCGCCAGCTGCTCGGACGGGATACGGCGGGCCAGCAGCGCCGCGAGAGCGGTGGTGATCGGCACCGCGGTGATCAGGCCGATCGAGCCCACCAGCGTGGCAACGACCTCCTTGGCGATCAGCTCGAGGTTGAGCGCGTCGGAGACGCCCAGCGTGCTCGAGCTGAAGATCAGCAGCAGCGGCAGGGAGGCGCCCACGTAGGCCAGCACCAGTGTGTTCACCGTGGCGCTCACATGGTCGCGCCCAACGTTCATGGCGCGCCCGAACAGCTCCCTGAACCCTTGGTCGGGGTTCGCTGCGCGCAGGGCTAGCACGGTGGAGGACTGGCTGATGGTCACGTCGTCGAGCACGCCGAGCGCGGCGACGACCATGCCGGCCAGCAGCAGCCCGTCGAGAGACAGCCCCGTCTCGCTGGTCTGCAGGAACAGCGACTCCTCGCTGGACAGGCCGGTCAGGTGGGTGAGGTCGACGAACAGCACCGCGAGCGCGATGGTCACGAGCAGGCTCAACGCGGTGCCGATCATCGCCGCCAGGCTCTTCGCTCCCGTGCCGTGCGCAAGGGCAATCGTGGTCAGCATCACCGCGAAAGCGCCCACCACGGCGACGGCGAGAGGGCTCTTGCCGTCGAGGATCGCGGGCACCATGAACACCAGGACCACCGCCAGGCTCACCGCGAGGCCGACCAGCGAGAGGACGCCCCGCAGCCGGGCAAACGCCACCACCAGCCCGGCGAACAGCAGGGCGAGCAGGAGCATGGGGCGGCGGCGCTCGAAGTCCGTCAGGGAGTACTCCTGGCCTCTCACCGCTTCCGTGCCGGGCGCCACGGCGTTCTCGACGACGCGCACCTTGTCGCCTACCTCCACGTCGGGATCAAGGCCGCCGACCCCGATCTGGAAGCTCGTCTTGCT
>JACCUE010000183.1 GCA_013812005.1 Thermoleophilaceae bacterium | reverse complement strand
AGCGCCGATAGCGACGGCTCGGGAAAGCCCTAGCACCCCCGACCAGCGGGACGGTGCTAGAGCGGATTTACCTGAAGCACCGTGGTCACGCCGAGGTAGAAGCGAAGTGAGTCCGCTTCGTCCTCCGAGGTGGCCACCACGCATGCGCGGCGCAACATCCGGCTCTCCAACATGAAGCGCGGCGCGGCTTCGCCTGCGAGGCGAAGACGAACGCCTCGTCGTGAGCCCGGCCGGCGGGGCGGGCAAGCTCATTGCCTGCCGCCAGCTCGCCCTCGAAGCTCGCGAGCAGACCGCGGGGCTCCTCGGAGTAGATCGATATCTCCACCCGGCTGGCGATCAGACCCAGCAGCCTCCCCGGAGCCTTCCCGAGCGTCAGGGGTGAGAGCTTGCTGCTCAACAACAATCACCGATCGCCCGCGCCAGTCCGCAGGTGTAGACCTTCGAAGCGACCTGGCCGACCCTGCCCACACTCGCGGGACGACCCCCGCGCGCCGGCGTCGCGCAATGGCTCGAGCGTCGCCTCGCCGGTGGTGTCGACACGGGCGCTGCGGGCCCACAGCGGGCAGCCTTGGCCGACGCCGCGCGCCGCCTCGCAAAACGCGTCCCGATCTGCCCGGCAGCCATCCGCGAACCACGATATGCGAGAACCTCCTGTGCGCACATACGCCCGCACCGCGAGGTCGCGCATGACGCGTGCGGCCAGCGGGTCGCGTTCCCACCTCTGCGACGCGCGTAGCTCGTTCGGCGTGCGGCGCCCGCTCTTGACTCGGGGCATAGAGCCGTCCGTCATGGTGCCTTGCCGTCGTGAGCAGAAACGCCGGGATCGGTGACCCACGCAACAGCCACGGCGCAAAGGAATAGCGTCCCGCCTCGTATGCCCCAGGCAGGGTCGGCTTTCGCCCTGAAATCCGTCCGCCCGAGCGTGTCCTTCCGTAAGAACTCTTATCGCGCGTTGGTATCGCGCTTGTGTGTAAAGGAGGTCCCGGGGGCCTATTCGCCGTCTAGCCCGGCTGCTGCGATCGCCTCCTGCCAGGTGCCGAAACGCAGCACGACGACCTCGACCCCCGGCAGCTCCCCTGGGGGGTCATCGAGATCCTCTGGGCGTGGCGGGCAGCCCTGTTCATAGGCGACGTCGCGCAGCGCCTCGAGGATCGCCTCGTCGCTCCAACGTACATCTACGCCACCCGGGCGGGGATGAAGACCCGCCGCCTCGATCGCGGCGCCAAAAGAGCCGAAGTGGTTGCGCACGGTGTCCGCTGAGGGCCACTGCCCTGATCGGTAGCGCCCGGCCTTGGCTGCGGCGAGATCAGGGTCGCAGCGCTGGCGCGCGCGCACGGGGTCCCAGTCGCTCCTGACCGGAGCGCAGCCGTAGAGCCGGCGCCAGCGGCGAACGGCATCCAGGAGCTCCCCGCGGCTGTACAAGCCGGCCACGCTACCCCGGCCGGGTGGCAGACGCCGCGCGCCATCGCTGTAGGGTCGGCGGGAGGCGCCTGGACCGTGCGGCGCGTGGTGGCCCGACTGGTCTGGTTTCCTCCCGCCGCCACCTCGAACCGTGCATGCGGTTCTCCCGCACACGGCTCACCGACGTCTTTCACCGCTGGCATTCGGTCTCTCCCGCCAGGGCTTGTTGGCCCTGGGTGAGACGACGGTTCCGTGGAGGCTGGTCAGCCCCAGGCGGTTCGGCGACCAGGCGGAGACGACCAGTAGGCCGTAGCCGCGCGCGCGTTTGTGGCGTTTGGACACAAACAGCGCGAGTCGGTGAACCGCGTAGTTGCTGATCTGGTCGAAGTGGTGGGCGGAGTGTCCGCAACGGAAGTATCCGCCCCAGCCGCGCAGGAACCGGTTGAGGTCCTGCACGACCCATTCGACCGGCAGGCGGAGCCGCTTGCGGTCCGTGATCTCACGGATCCGCTCGCGTGCTCGCCCCATCACCTCCCGTGAGGGCCAGCGAGCGAGGAAGTGGATGTGCCGGTGACGCGGACCGGTCATGCGCACATGGCGGTGATGGAAGCCAAGGAAATCCAGACCCTCGCCCCCTTCCCGCAGGTGCACGATCCGGGTCTTGGCCTGCTTGAGCTCGAGGCCCAGCTCGGCCAGCACCGACCGAAGCGCCGCAAGCGCCGCCTCGGCCTCCCGCCTTGTCCTGCACAACACGACCAGATCATCCGCGTAGCGCACCAGCTCCCCGCACCCGCGCTCCGCCCAACACCGATCGAGCCGGTGCAGATAGACGTTGCACAGCACGGGCGAGATCACCCCGCCCTGCGGAGTGCCGGCCACCTCACGGC
>JACCUE010000162.1 GCA_013812005.1 Thermoleophilaceae bacterium | reverse complement strand
GCGGTGAGGCCGTGGCGGCGCTGCCAGCGGCGCAGCGCGCGCTCGGTCTTGGGCCCGAAGACGCCGTCAGCCGGGACCCCGAGCTTGCGCTGCATGTCGGCCACGCCGGCGCCGCGGTTGCGCACCTTGGCGTTGGTGGCGGCGGACGCGGTGTCGGTTGAGTTGGTCAGCCCCCCGACGAACACTGCCGAGGACGAGCCGCCGGCCACCACGAGCGCCGCGGCCACCGAGGCGCTGCGCGCTGAGGGCAACGGCATCTCGCGCCGTGGAGCGGGGGCGGCCCGGCGCGCGCGGGAGCGCTCGAGGGACTCGGTCCAGATATCGGGGCAGGCCAGATCCCGGGGGACGCCGTTCAATTTGGTGGTACCTCTGTCTGATCGGGCTGTGCGCCTACGAGGTGAGCTGTCGGGCTCGCGCTGCACAAGCAGCGCTACCTCTGGGTCCGCGGCGAGCCGCGGCCATAGGATTCGCCCCTGCGGCCATTCGAGACCGCATGGTTCCCCCGCTCGCTCGGTCAGGGCCAGAGCGATTCGGCGTGAGGCGTCGTTGTATCAGGCAAAGTTCCTGCGTTGTGCACGTTTTGTTGCAAAAGACGTACTGGCAACGCGCCGCCCAGGCGATTTACCCTCAGTCGGCCGTGGCCAGCCGTCCGACGCAGCCCTCGAGGTCAAGGTCGAAGGTCAACTCGGGCGCGCCCGCGCCGGCGAGCGCCGTCCGCACCGGCTCGGGTTCTGGGGCATAGGCCAGGAGGTAGCCGCCGCCTCCGGCTCCCATCAGCATCGCGGCGCGCGCTCCGCCGCGGAACGCCACCTCCCGCAGCTCCTCGATCCGCGGCATCGCCACCCGGGCCAGGCGCTCGCGCTTGAGGGCCCACTGCTCGTTCATCAGCTCGGCGATCGCCTCGAGGTCCCCAGCCTCGACGGCACGGCTGCTCTCCCGCGCCGCCGCGCTGGTGCGCAGGAGGTTGCGTTCCAGCTCCGAATCGCCCGCGAGGGTGCGGTCGACCTGGTCCGAGAGGATGTGCGCGGCGGAGCGGCTCTGACCGGTGTAGAAGAGAAGGAAGCGATCGCTCAGCGCCTCGCGGATCTGGGGGGGCAGGTCGTGCCGGTGCACCTCCACTGCTCCATCGCGCGCGAAGGTGAAGGAGTTGACACCTCCGTGCGTCGAGGCGTACTGGTCCTGCTTGCCCACGGTGCGCCCGGCGTCCTCGATCTCGATGGCGCACGCCGCTTCCGCCAGCTCGCCGCCGGTCAGCTCCCGCGCGGCGGACAGCCCGAGCGCCTTCACCGCGCACACCGCGTACGCGCCTGAGGAGCCCAGCCCGGTGCCGGGGGGCACGTCCCCCTCCGAGTTGAGCTCGAGTGGCCGGCCGTCCCCGTGGCGGGCGATGGCGGCCCGCAGGATCGGGTGTTCGATGTCGGCGGGGTCCAGCACCTCCTCGTGCTCGAGGTGTGCCAGCCGGAACAGCTCGCCGGATGCGGGCGACACCCGTATCCGCACGTACCGGTCGATCGCGCACGAGAGCACGAAGCCGCCGTGCTCGCGGTAGTGCGAGAGCAGGTCCGTGCCCCCTCCTCCGAGGGCGATCCGCAGAGGGGCGCGGGCGATGACGGCGCCGTTCACGCGCGCATCATGGTCCATGCGCCGGAGGAGCGCAGGCCGATCGCAGCCGCAGGCTCTCGCCGGCAACGACGAGGGCCCCGCCATCAGCGGGGCCCTCGTGTGCTCTCCTGCTCGGGCGGCGCCTCCCGGGGCCTAGCCCGCTCCGAAGTGCTGCTCGATCAGGCCGAAGCCTTCTGCGAGACGCACTTGCCGAAGGCGTTGCGCTTGTTCGCATTCGTGCCGTACTTGTTCGCGAAGGCGACCTCGCCGGTTGCGCGCTCCGCGTCGCACTCCTTCGCGGCGCTCTTGCGCTCCTCGGCGTCCACGGCGTCCTCGGCATCCGCCTCTTCCTTGTTCTCCTTGGCCTTGGAGGAGACGCACTTGCCGAACGCGTTCCGGTTGTTCTTGTTGGTGCCGTGGGTCTCGGCGAACAGGGCGGCGTCGGCGTCACGGTCGGCCTTGCACTCCTTGGCGGCGTTGCTTGCCGCAGCCCTGCGCTCGGCCGCCTCCTCCTTGGAGGTGCCCGAGACGCACTTGCCGAAGGCGTTCCTGCCGCTCTTGTTGGTGCCGTACTTGGCGCGGAAAGCCTCGACCGTGGCGTCGGTCGTGCCGCGCTCGGCGCGACATTCCTTCGCGGCGTTGGTGCGATCCGTCTTGGTCGGCTTGGCTGTGGCGCCCGGAGCGACCAGCAGTGCGCCGGCTGC
>JACCUE010000160.1 GCA_013812005.1 Thermoleophilaceae bacterium | reverse complement strand
ACCAGCGGCGAGGCCAGCTCGACGAGCAGCGGGTTGGGCTCGGAGGAGAAGGTGCGGGTGCCGTCGGCGTAGCGGCGGTCCCAATCGTCCGCGTCCATCATCGGACTGCGCTGCCTCCGCGCGCGCGGTTCGGGCGGCGGGAGCCTTGCGCGGCTCGCATTGCCCGGGGCGGTGGGCGCTGACCCGACAGCTCAGGCAGGGACTGGTGCGCCCGCAAGGCGGTCTGCGAGCGCCACGAGGGCCTTGACCCCTGGTGAATACGGGTCGAGATCGATCGGTGCGACTCCGTCACGGTCGGCGCGGGCGATGGTCGCGTCCTCGGGGATCACGACGAGCTCGCGATCGGGGATAGCGGCGCGGATGGTCTCGAGGTCTGCGTCGTCGCGGACGCGGTTGGCGAGCACGATCACCTCTGTCTTGTCGGCGGCGATGGCGACCGCGCGGCGAGCCACCTCGAGCGCCTTCGCGGCCGGATTGGCGACCACGAGGACCACGTCGGCGTTGCCCGGGGCCAGGCGGAGAATCGTGCCGAGCCCCGCTTCCAGATCGCAGAGCACCGTGCGTCCACCGTCCTCGAGCTCGCGCAACAGCTGGTCCGGTGAGACTCCGCAGCACTGACAGCCGGGGCTGTCGCCGTCGATGCGAGAGGCGACGACCAGGCGCACCCCGTCGGGGGCGTCGGCGCCGAAGCGCTCGACCATCCCCTCGATCGTGGGCTCGTGCTCGACCTCACCGGTCTCGAGGCCCTGGCGCACGCCCAGCAGCAGGTCGGTCTGCTCTGCACCCACTCCCAGCGACACGCCGAGCATCGGGTTGGCGTCGGCGTCGAGCGCGAGCACCGAATGCCCCGCGCGGGCGAGCGCACGGGCGACAGTGCCCGACACCGTGGTCTTGCCTGCCCCGCCCTTGCCCGCCACCGCGATCTTCATCGCCTCGAACCTTACTCGTCCGCGAGTGCGGTGACAAGGCGCTCGATCTCCAGGACCGCCGCCGAGTCGGGAGCGTGGTCGATCGGGGCGAAGCCGAGCAGCTCGGCGCGGGCCACCGCCTCGTCGACCGGCACGGCAGCCAGCACCGGCTCACCGATCATCTCCTCCACGTGGCGGACGTCGGCCGGGCCGGTGACCCGGTTGGCCACGAACACCGCCCGCGCCCCGTCGCGCGAGCGCGCGATGCGCGCGACGCGGCGGGCCGTCAGCGCCGACTGCGCCGACGGCTGGACCACCGCTACGTAGGTATCCGCGTAGGGCGCCCAGCCGAAGGCGATCTGTCGCGGACCGGCGGGCAGGTCGCCGACCACGGTCCAGTCGTCGAAGGTGCGCGCGTCGGGAAGCCGGTGGACCACCCTGTAGAAGGCATTGATCGAGCCCATGATCGGCTCGAGCCCGGCCTGAGGGACCTTGCCGGCCTGCAGCAGGCGGATGCCGTCGGGCGCGTCGGTCGCGTAGCGCTTGACCGCCCGCACCGGGCCGATCCCCTTCTTCAGCCGCCAGCGCCCGTTCTCATCCTGCTCGGCCGCGTCGTTCAGCGGCGGCTCGGCCGGGTCGGGGCCCGCTCCCAGGCTCAGCGACAGGCCGGGCAGGAGGTCCGAGTCCAGCGCGAGTACCCGGCGTCCGTCGCGGGCGAGGACGCGCGCCATCGTGCCCGAGATCACCGACTTGCCCGCCCCGCCCTTCCCGATCACCGCGACCCTCACGGCTCAGACATTATCCGCGCGCTGCCCGCGGCCGCGGTCGGCCACCTGGGGTAAGCTCACCCTGTGTCGAAAACGGGCGCAACATGAGTGGTGAGGAGGGCCCGCCCCCGGGCGAGGCCGCCGATGGATCCGTCCCAGCGCCTGCCTGGAAGGTCGACGAGGCGGAGTCCCGCGAGAGTCTTCTGAAGCCCGGTGAGCGGGCCGGCGGCAAGCTCGTGTATGTCGACGAGCACGGGCGGCGGCGCCGCCTGCCTGCCGACATGTCGACGCTCACGCCGGAGGAGCGGCGTGCCGCGACCGCCGCGCTGTCCTCCGCGCTCGGGGCACCCGACCCCGGCTACGCGCGCCTGGCCGCGGTGGAGCGCCTCACCGAGATGCGCGCGGCGGGCACCGTCAGCGAGGAGAACTACAAGCG
>JACCUE010000146.1 GCA_013812005.1 Thermoleophilaceae bacterium | reverse complement strand
CCGATCTCCGCCGGCGCGCGGCTGACGCTGCCCTCGTCGGGCTTCTGGATGCCGGCCAGGATCGAGAGCAGGGTGGTCTTGCCCGCACCGTTTGGCCCGATCACCGCGACCAGTTCGCCCCGCGAGGCGCTCAGGGACACGCCGCGCAGCGCCTCGCGCTCGCCGTAGCGCTTGACGAGGTCGCGCGCCTCGAGCTCCGGCGAGGGGGAAGCTGAGGCGGATGCGCGATCGGCCATGGGGAGCGCCCACGGTAGCGGCAGCGGTGCTGCGACACTGCGGCCCGTGAAGGTTCTCTTCGTCGGCGATGTGGTCGGCGGCATCGGCCGCCGGGCGCTCGCCGCGCTGATGCCCGGACTGCGCGAGCGCCACTGCCCCGACTTCGTCGTCGTGAACGGCGAGAACGCCGCGGGCGGCGTCGGCATCACCGAACGCACGGCCCTCGACATCTTCGACTCCGGAGCCGACGTGATCACGCTCGGCAATCACGCCTACCGGCACACCGAGGTGTACGAGTTCCTCGACCGCGACGAGCGCGTCGTGCGCCCCGCCAACTATCCAAAGGGCAGCCCGGGCAAGGGCGTAACGGTGGTCGAGCGCGCCGGGATGGCCCTCGGAGTCGTCAATCTCTCGGGCACGATATTCGTGGAGGCCGCCCGGTCGCCGTTCGCGGAGGTCGACGCCGCGCTCGCCGAGTTGCGTGGCAGGGCCACGCACGTGCTCGTCGACATGCACGCCGAAGCCACCAGCGAGAAGGTGGCGATGGGCTGGCACGTGGACGGGCGAGTCACGGCGTGCCTGGGGACCCATACCCACGTCCCGACCGCGGACGCGCGGGTCCTCCCCGGTGGCACCGCCTACTGCACCGACGTCGGGATGACCGGGCCGCGCGGAGGAGTGATCGGGGTGAAGCGCGAACAGGCGCTCTCGCGCTTCTTGACCATGACCAACGTGCGCTTCACCACCTCGGGCGAGGACCCCTGGCTCAACGCGGTGCTGGTCGAGGCGGGCCTCGACGGACACGCCACCGCGATCGAGCAGATCCTCGAGCCGGCGCCCCGCTGATCAGGACCGCCCGCGAGGCGAGGGCCACCGCCAGCGCGAGCGTGGCATTGCGCGCAGCCACGAGCCACAGGGCCGCCGGCTCGCGGGCCACGACGTCGGCGTAGTGAGCGGGGAACTCGACCAGTGTGAGCGCGATCGCGGCGGTCGCGGCGGCGGCAAGCGCTGGCATTCGCCATGCGAACGCCAGCGCCGCGAGCGGCACGACCCAGATCAGGAACTGCGGCGAGAGCACCTTTCCGAACGTGGCGAACGCCGTGACGGCGGCGAGCGAGCCCAGGACCAGCACCCGCGCGTCGGATCCGTCGCCGGCGTCCGCCGTCGACGGCCGGGCCGCCCCTGCCATCATCAGGGCGACCGCACCGATCAGCAGCGCGGTGAACAGCGCGGCGACCGCCGCCGAGGCCGGGTGCTCCACCCCCTCGGACCTATGGCTGTGCACGACGTCCGCGCGACCGCCGCCGAGGCCGTCGAGCGCCAGCAGCGCCAGCGCCGGGGCGCTCTCGACCTGCACCGGGCGGTCCAGGTGGTAGGTCACAGCATCGGCGGCGCCGGACGGAGAAAGCGCAACCGCGACACCGGCTATGGCGATCACGACAAGGGCCATGGCGGCCCCACCCTCGACGGCCTCCCGGCGCCGGCCGTGAGCCGCGAGCCATGTGACAGCGACCGGCAGGACCACGACCGGGAAGCCCTTCGTCATCACCCCCGCGCCCAGCACCGCCAGTCCCGCGCGTGGCCGGTTCGAGACCAGCAGCAACAGCGCCCCCAGCGTGAGGGCCACTGGTGCGAGGTCGAAGTGGGTGCGCAACATGGCGCCGGTGAACAGGGGCGCGGCGGCGGCGGCCAGCATCGCCCGGCGCGGATCGCCGCCGGTGCGGCGGGCCAGCGCGCCCACGAGCGCCACCAGGCCTGCGGCCAGTACCAGGGCGAGTGCCGCGAAGGCCAGGCGATAGGCGTCGTCGCCAGAGCCCAGGAGCGCCGGCAGACCCAGCAGCGGGGCGGCCAGCGGCGGATACTCGAAGGCGACGTCGCGGTAGGGCAGGGAGCCGTCGAGGAAGAGGTCGGCGTAGGAGCGGTAGAGGAAGAGGTCGGTCACGCTCTCATCGCCCCAGGGACCCGGGAGCAGCGTGACGGTGAATGACGCGGCCAGGACGAGGAATGGGAACGCCCTCACGCCGGCGAGCGCCCTCACGCCGGGACCGGCTCACGCTCGGAGGAGCGCTCAGCCGACGCCGGCGGCCCGGCCGCCGCGGGCCGCCGGTAGGGACCGAGCAGAGCCACCAGGGCGAGCGGCGCGAACCACGACACGTAGAGGTAGAACCAGTGGGTCACCCCAAGCTGCACCGCGATGGTCACCGCGGCGCCCAGAGCGGCCACCTGAAGCGGCCCGCGCCGGCGCGGCGCCACGGCCACGACCAGAGCCAACCCCACCGCCCCGGCCTTGACGGCGGTCTGCAGCCATCCGAGCGACTCGCTCTGACCCCAGACGCTGAAGGGCGACGGGCGCGAGACCTGATAGCCGATCGTGCGGTCGTAGACCTCGCGCAGGCCGCCGTCTCCCACGAAGGGCAGCACGGCGGCGGTGAGGACCGCGAGCAGCGCCGCGCCGAAGAGCATGACCAGGCGTCGGGACCGGCGCGCGGCTACGGACCCGAGCCCGCCGGCGAACAGCGGCGCCAGCGCCAGCGGAGCGAACTTGGCCGCCGCCCCGAGGCCAACCGCGGCGCCCCGACCCACGGCAGACAGGCCTTCCCGTGCGGGAGCGAGCGTGAGGGCCAGCAGGGCGAGCACGGTGCACATCGCCACCAGGCCGTCGTTGGAGTTGGTCTGCAGCGCGAACAGCGCGTACGGATAGGTCGCCCAGGCGTAGCCGAGGGCGATGCCCAACTCGTAGCCCGCCTTTCCGGGTCGTAGCCGGCGGCCGAGCATCACGAGCCCGAGCAGGGTGATCAGGTCGAAGGCAATCGACGCGCCGTGTGCGGCCGGCAGGTCATCCCACGCTCCGCTCCAGGGCATGGCCTGCTCGAACGGCAGATACGACAGGTAGGTGAGTGGGCCGTAGGTGTCCCCGCTCTCCACGTCCTCACTGAAGCCCGGGCCATAGAGCGGGTCACCGTCGGCAATCCTGTCCGCCCCGATCACGCTCGCGTAGCCCACGTCGATCACGTTCGAGTCGATCACGTTGAGCCCGACCCGGAAGCCCACGAGGGCAACGAGCGCCACCAGCAGCCACGTGGCGGGGACGAGCGGCAGCAGGCGCTCGCGGCGCTCGCGGGGGCGAAACCCGGCCCACAGCATGCGGGCGAGCAGATAGAGCAGGACGGGGTAGACGAGGGGCACCGACGTGTCGATCTCCCCGCGGTTGAAGAACACGTGTGAGAGCCCGAAGGCCAGCAGCATCAGCAGGTCGAGATGCAGCAGCCGCAGCGGCCGCCGTGGATCTACGAAGGGCGCGAGGAACATCACGCACAGCGAAAGCCAGATCCAGGGCGAGTTGAGCTTGCGCCCGAAGGCGCCGTCGTAGCCGCGGGCCATCGTCCACGCGACCTGATCGCCGGTCCACTCCTCGAGGATCGCGCCCGTGGCGTCGTCGATGCGTACCTGCGCCACTTCGCGGGGTTCGGAGTCGAAGTAGCTCACCTGCCAGCGCCCGGCCCCGCGCGTGTAGGCCGTGGGCGCGAAGCGGCGGTGGCGTCCACGCTCCGTGCGCACCTTCTCACCCAGTCCGGCTATGCGCACGACCTCCGCGGCGCTCAGGTCATACCCCGGCGGCGCCGACGTCTGCGAGGGAGGTCGCTCGAGCTGGGGCTTGGCCTGCGCCGGCTGCGCCGGGACCGCAACCAGTCCCGCGAAGGCGACAAGCGCGAGCAGGAGCCCCCGTGTGAGCCCGCTCAGAGGCCGCGCGAGGCGGTGCCGAAGCTCCACATCTTGTTCCCGACGAAGTTGAGTGGCGTGGCCGCTGCGATCGAGATCGCCTGCGCTGCGATCTCCGGTATCCGGGTGGTGCTTACCAGCACCTCGAGGATCACCGCCGCGAAGACGAACGCGGCGAGGCTGACAACGAGGAAGCGGGAGGCCTGGAAGCCCGCGCGCCCCTCCCGCGCGCCGAAGGTCCAATGCCGGTTCCACCAGAAGTTGTTGGTCACGGCCACCGAGAAGGCCAGGGTGGCGGCCACGAGATGGTGCATCCCTCCGCCCTCGAAGGCCAGTGCGAACACGGCCAGGTTGACCACATAGCCCGAGCCTCCCACCGTGAGGAACTTCACGAGCTGCACCCAGTTGTGGCGCCGCCGGAGCCCCGCGCGGACGCGGCTGTGCCCGGCAGGCGTGACCGCGGAAGGACTTGACGCGGGCGCGGATTCCGGCACGCCCCCCGAAGAATTAGACACGGACGCCGACTCCTTCACGCTCCCCGAAGGATTTGGCACGGACGCCGAATCCTTCACGTTTGCACCCCGAAATGCTCGAGCACCATCGGTGTCACGTCCTCGATCGACCAGCGCTCGCGCTCATTTCCGCGCTCGGGGCCGATGCCGCTCATGAGCAGGACTCCCAGCGAGTCGCAGCGGTGCAGGGAACCGTGGCTGCCACCGCCCACGTGGTCGTGTCCGCCCCAGTCGGCGAACTCGTGGCCGGGCTCGGCCGACACGAGCACGTCGCCCGCTCGGGGGCAAGTGAGCGCCGACCAGAGCCTCCCGAGCGCGTGCGGGTAGTCCTCGCTGCGCACCCCACCCACGGCGATCGTGAGATCGAGCACCGCGTCCTCGCCCTCCACGCTCCAACGGGCTCCGCGCGCGTCCTCGAATTCCCCGCCGGGAGCGAAGCGCAGCTCGCCGCGGCGGCTGCGGACGACCCCCTGACCGTTCTCGCGCCACGCCGCGAAGTCGACCCCTTCGACATCCACCAGCTCTTCTCCTATGTCCGGCGTCAGCTCGGCCCGGCGCCCCTCGTCGAGAACGTAGACCTGCCCTGACCGCGCGCCGGGGCACACTGCTATCTCGGCTTCCTCGGGCGCCTGGTCGGAGGGGAGGAGGATCCGCCGGTGCTCGAGGGCGCCCGCCAGGCTCATGCTCGCGTCGATCGGGTTCTGGGAGTGGTCGGACATCACGATCACCGCATGGTCATCGAGAAAGGCCTCGGGGCCGCCGCCGGCGTGCATCAGCCGATCGAGCGCGCGGTCGGCTTCGGCGATCGAGTGGGGCTGCTCGGTGGGGCCGACCCGGTGGGAGTACGTGTCGTTGTCGGGCAGGGAGAAGAGCAGGAAGTCGAACAGATCGTTCTCCACGAGGTGTGCCCCCACACAGCCGGCGTGGCGGTCACGCTGTCCCGGCATCCCGAGGGTCGAGAAGCAGCCCGTGCCCTGCGAGTCGAAGATGTCGGCGTAG
The DNA here is from genome assembly GCA_013812005.1 of Thermoleophilaceae bacterium. Classification (GTDB taxonomy): domain Bacteria; phylum Actinomycetota; class Thermoleophilia; order Solirubrobacterales; family Thermoleophilaceae; genus JAAYBF01. The sequence goes on along the minus strand of JACCUE010000146.1, from coordinate 2,315 downwards.
AAGAGCTCGCGCGCGCCCCACACCGCGTGGCGGAACTGCGCCGCCTCGGCAAGCCGGCTGTAGGGCGAGTCGGTTGACGGCTCGTGGCGGTGGCGGCCGCGGTAAATCAGGTAGGTGGTGCAGGCGGTGCGCAGGCCTGCATCGTCGAGGTGCTCGAACACGGTGCGCCGCTCCTGGGTCAGGTGCGCGTGGTTCATGTTGTACACGGTGTCCATCAGGGACCGGAAGACGCCGAACGCGCGGGTGGCCGGAAAGGAGCTGCCGTACTCCACGTAGCGTTCCTCGCCACGGTGGTACCAGTTCATCGACGGGATCAGCGATTCGCCGGGACCAAGCCCCGTGGCTATGGCGGAGGCGGCCACCGGGGTGATCGAGGGGAAGGTGGACACACAGTCGTCCACGTACACGCCGCGGTCCATGATCGCCCCGAGCGCCGGTGCGCGGCCATCGGCCACGGCCCGCTGAAGGGCCTGCGGATCCAGGGCGTCGATCACCGCCAGGACCACCTTGGCGGGTCTGCTCATCTCAGGATCCGCAGGCCCGCGTACTTGCGGTCGCCCTGGCCGCGTCCCCGGACCAGCAGCACGGCGAACGCCCCAAGCGCGAGGAAGGCCACCGGCGCCACGAAGATCGCAATGGCCGCGAGCACCAGCGCAGCGGCATCCGCGTAGGCGGTGAGCAGAGCGGCGGCGCCCTCCTCCAGGCGCCGCCGCGCGCGCTCGAGCAGGCCGCTCACCGCTGCGTAGGCCAGCGCAGCGCACAGGATCCCCGCGACGATGCCGAGGATCGCGGACCGGTTGCCGGCCGCCAGCGACCCTGCGAAGAGAAGCGCTCCGAGCACGACTGCGATCACGCCTGTGGCGAGCCCGAGCACACGACGGTCCGCGCCCGAACGTTCGGCGATGTACGAAACCACCGCGAGCGCCAGCACGGCGAGAAGGAATCCCGGAGACTCGAGGAACTCCCAGCCCGAGCCGTCAAAATCCAGGCCGATGTCCCCCCGGGCGAGAGCCCCTGCCAGCAGCGGCGGCAGAAAGGGGCGCACGCCGCTGGCGCCGGCGAGGCCGGCACCCTGGCCGATGTCGAGAAGGAGGCTCATGGAGAAACGGTGCGGCTGCGCTCCTCCCGAGACGTTCCGGCGGCGCTCTTGTGACCGGTACGCTTCGGCCGCCCCACGATAGACGACCGCGGCGGGCCCACCCGACCCGCGAAGCGCCGCTCCGCCACGAGGACGCCCGGCCGCAGCGCCGAACCCAACGCCAATGAGCTCCCCGCAACAGCCTCCGCCGCGCTCCACCTCGCGGGACCTCGAACGCTATGCGCGACTGTTTGCCTCTCGTACGCGGGTGATGACCTCGTCGGCCATGCGCGACCTCATGGCCATCACCGCCCGCCCCGAGGTCATCTCTCTGGCCGGGGGGCTACCGGACACGTCCACGTTCCCCCCCGAGACCTTCGCCTCGGTGACAGCCAAGATCGCGGAGGAGTCCTGTGCCAAGGCCCTGCAGTACGGGCCCACCGACGGCCTCGACGAGACCAAACGGTGCATCGCGGAGGTGATGGCGGCCGAGGGGATGCACGCCGACCACGAGGACATGGTGGTGACGACCGGTGGCCAGCAGGTGATCGATCTGGTGACCAAGACGCTGATCGACCCTGGCGACGTGATCATCGCCGAGGGCCCCACCTACCCGGGTGCGGTGCCCGTGTTCAACGCCTACCAGGCGGACGTGGTGCAGGTGGACATGGACTCGGACGGCATGCGCGTCGACCTCCTCGAGGAGACGCTGGACTCACTCGAGCGCGAGGGCCGCAAGCCCAAGTTCATCTACACCGTGCCGAGCTTTCAGAATCCGGCGGGGGTGACGATGTCGCTGCCGCGCCGGCGACGGCTGGTCGAGGTGGCCAACCAGCGCGAGCTGCTCGTACTCGAGGACAACCCGTACGGGCTGCTGCGCTACGAGGGCGACCCGCTGCCGCCGCTCTTCGCGCTCGACGGTGGCGTGTACGTGATGTACCTCGGCACCTTCTCGAAGATACTCTCGCCCGGAATCCGGCTGGGGTGGGTCGTGGCGCCGCCTCCGGTGCTCGAGAAGATCAACCTAGGCAAGCAGGAGGCCGACCTCTGCACGTCGACCCTCTCGCAGCTGATGGTGCAGGCCTACTTCGAGCAAGCGGACTGGCGCGACTACGTGGGCTCGCTCACCGAGATCTACCGCTCCAGGCGCGACTCGATGCTCGACGCGCTCGCCGAGCACTTCCCCCGCGAGGCGGAGTGGACGCGTCCCGCGGGCGGGCTTTTCATCTGGGCCACG
>JACCUE010000144.1 GCA_013812005.1 Thermoleophilaceae bacterium | reverse complement strand
TCGACGGTGGGTTCGAGATGGCGTAGACCGGGCAGACCCCACCGCGAGGGTCGCCGTCCGCCCCGACGATGATGGGGTTCGTCTGAATCCCATCGAGCATCGCCGTCCGAGTGGCGAGCGGAAGCCGGTCGATCGCCGCCCTCAACTCGCCTGCCGTCGTTTCCCCTCGTCTCATCGATCTCCTCCGCTTGCGTTTGGTGTCCGTCTCAGGTCGCCTGAGAGTAGGGGGGGCCGTCGCGCCGATCAAGCGAATTCCTAGCTGTGCACGAGGAGTTTCAAACGGGTCGATCTTGTGCAGAAGGCGTGCGTGGGGGTATTCTATCGGCGCGCGGCACGCTTTTTCGTCGATGGTCGCCACTGAGAGGGGAAGCCGATGGGGGGACGGATGAGACAGGGGAGCGCCTCGACGGGGGGCGAGAACGTGGTGAAGGTGGTCGCACTGTTGCTCGGGATCAGCTATGTGGCCGCGGGCGTGATTGGCTTCACGGTGACGGGATTCACGGGCTTCGTCGCTGAAACGGACGAGCAGTTCCTGGGCTTCTTCGACCTGAACATCTTTCACAACATCGTGCACCTTGCGATCGGCGCGGGCCTGATCATCGCCTCGCGGATGAGAGACGTCTCGATCACGCAGGGGGTGCTCATCGGCGTCGGGCTCTTCTACCTGCTCGCCGCCGTGCTCGGGTTCCTCAACTTCCTGCAGATCATCTCGATCAACACCAGCCTGTCGTTCGACAACTTCTTCCACTTGCTCACCGGTCTCGTGGCACTCATCTTCGGCCTGATCGGCGTCCGCCAGCAGGACGATTCGGTGCGCGCGGCGGACACGCCCGTGCGCTCGGACGAGACTCGGCCGATCGACGAACGCCGCGCGGCGTGGGATCGGGAGGGAACGTACAGGGAGAGGACGTACTAGTACGACCAGGCGTGGGCCTCAGCAGTGACGGCTGAGGCTCGCGGCGGCTTCGAGCCCGCCGCGCTGCGCAGATGGATCCCGCTGGCCGTCGCGGTGACCATCCTGGGCGGCGTGGCCGCGTACATGCTCGCGCGCGGGCTTGCCTCGCCCGCCCCGCCCGAGCAACCGGCTCCGACGGCGGACGGCTTCGTTCGGTTTCGCGACGTGGCGGCCGGGCTCTCGATCTCGCATCCAGCCGGCTGGCGGCGCGTCACCTCGGCGGATCCCGAGGTGCGGCTGCTGGCCGAGGGTGACGACGCCTCGATGTCGGTGCGGACCGCCGACATCGGGATCGAGGTCGGGCCGGAGAGCCTCGGCGCCGCGAAGAGGCTCACCGACAAGCTCGTGAGCTCCGTCGGACAGGTGAAGCTGGCGCGGCCGCCCACCCAGGTGACCCTCGGCGGACTCCCGGGATACCTATATCTGTACAGCTACCCGGACGCCGCCACCGGGGGGCGGGGAGCCCATGCGCACTACTTCCTCTTCCGCGGCCGGACGCTGATCACGATCGTCTTCCAGACCGCGCCGGCGGAGCGCCTCGCCCAATTCGCTCCGCTGTTCGACCGGATCGGGGAGACGCTGCGGCCGACCCCGGGCTGAGCGGCAACTTGCCTTGAGCGGACGATCGGTCTAGGGTCGCACCTAGCCAAACGCGACCGTTCGCAACCAGACGCGGTCGCGTGAACGATCCCGGATGGCACGTGCTCAAAACGTCCCCGCGCTCGACGCTCCCGACCTGGCGGCGCTGCGCGGCCACGGGCTGAGGGTCTCGGCGGCCTGCCGTCTGTGGAGAGAGGCCACGCCTTGAGCTTCCAATGGCTGTTCGGTCCCGTGGAAGAGGTCGACGCCTGGCTCACCGGCCTGTTCGAGGGCGCTCCGCTGCTGTTGGCCCTGGGGCTGGCGTTCGTGCTGGGCCTGCGCCACGCCTCCGATCCCGACCACCTCGTGGCGGTCACCTCGCTGGTGGCGGCCGACGAGGGAGACACCCGGGCGGCCACGCGACTCGGTGCGTGGTGGGGCATCGGCCACGCAGCGGTTCTGCTGGTGATCGGGATCCCGCTGATCGCCTTCAAGACCGAGCTGCCCGGCTGGCTGGAGAGCGGCGCCGAGAAGGCGGTGGGAGTGGTGATCATCCTGCTGGCACTGCGGGTGGCCGGGAAGTGGGCGCGGGGTGACTACCGCGCGGCCAGCCACGGGCACGACAGGGCCGATGCCGACGACTCCCACGCCGCACGCCTGCGCCATCTGCGCAAGGGTGGCGACGAGCACTCCCACCGCCACGTTCGCACCCCCCACCAGGCGTTTGCCATCGGCGCCCTGCACGGCCTGGCCGGAACCGGCGCCGTTGCGCTGCTGTTGATCGCGGCGCTGCCCACCCAGGTCGAGGCGATCGCCGCGCTGGCGGTGTTCGCGCCCATGTCGGTTCTGTCCATGGCGCTGTGTACGACGGCCTTCGCCTGGGTGCTCACGCGGCCGGTGATCGAGCCGCTCTACCGCAACGTGGTGATCCCGTGCCTGGGCGCCTTCGGGCTGATGTTCGGCCTCTGGTACACCGGGATCACGTAGGCGACCGGGTCCGGGCCAGCCGGGCGGCCGCTGCGGCTGCCTGCCCGTAGGAGATCCCGCCATCACCCGCGGGCAGCAGCTCGGGCAGCAGGACGCGCAGCCGGCGATCCTCGAGCAGCGCGACGGTGCGCTCGACCAGCAGCCGGTTGTTGAACACCCCGCCGGAGAGCACCACGACGTCGGTGCCCCGCGCCGCGGCGATCAGGGTGCAGGCCTCGGCGGTCGCAACCGCCACGGCCGCGTGGAAGCGCGCCGACACGAGAGCGGTCGAGGCTCCCTGAGCCACGTCGCGCGCCACCGCTCGCACGGTCTCGCGGGCGTCGAGCTCCAGGCCACCCTCGGCGTCGCGTAGCGGCAGGGGATATGGCGTGCCCTCACGGGCGGCGCCGGCCGCTGCCTCAAGCTCAATCGCAGCCTGACCCTCGTAGGTGACCGTCGGGCGCAGGCCGCACAGCGACGACACGGCGTCGAACAGCCGCCCCATGCTCGAGGTCGAGGGCGAGACGAATCCGCTCCGGGCGAGGGCCGCCACCTGCTCCCAGCGCTCGGGTGACACGGCGCCCGCCAGCGCAGCCGGCATCGGCGGCTGGTCTTGACCCGCGGCGACCAGCCACGAACACGCCATCCGCCACGGCTCCAGCACCGCGCGCTCTCCCCCGGGCATCGGCACCGCGGCCAGCGACCCGGCCCGCTCATACGATGCGACGTCACCGAAGAGCAGCTCTCCGCCCCACACCGAGCCGTCCTCGCCGTAGCCGGTGCCGTCGTAGATCGCGCCCACGGCCGGACCCTCCTCCCCGTGCTCGGCCAGGCAGGCGGCGAGATGGGCGTGGTGGTGCTGTACGGCCATCGTCTCCACGCCCTCGCGCGTGAGGGCGTAGCGGGTGGAGAGATAGTCGGGATGCAGGTCGTGGACCACGATTTCGGGCGACACCGCAAACAGGCGCTCGAAGTGCGCGACGCCCTCCTCGAAGGAGCGAAGGGTCTCGTAGTTCTTGAGATCGCCGATGTGGTGCGACACCCACGCGCGCGGACCCTGGGCCAGGCTGAAGGTGCTCTTGAGCTCGGCGCCGCAGGCGAGCACGGCCCGGGAGGCTTCGATCGGAAGGGGGATGCTGGCCGGCGCGTAGCCGCGGGAACGGCGCAGCATCAGCGGCGCCGCGCGCAGATCGCCGAGCGAGCGCACCACAGAGTCGTCGGCTCGCACGTGTATCGGCCGATCGTGCACCAGCAGCAGGTCGGCGATCGAGCCGAGTCGCTTCAGGGCCTCGGCGTCGTCGTAGGCGATCGGCTCGTCGGAGAGGTTGCCGCTGGTCATCACCAGCGTCTCCCCTGCCTCCGCCAGCAGCAGGTGGTGCAGCGGCGTGTAGGGCAGCATCACCCCGAGATCCGGGGAGCCGGGCGCGACTGAGGGGGCCACGGGAGCGTCGGGGTGTCGGCGCGCGACGACGATCGGGCGCTCCGAGCCCAGCAGCAGTGCTTCCTCGGCCCCGGTCAGCTCCACCAGCTCGCGCGCCGCGGTCAGGTCCGCGGCCATCAGCGCGAACGGCTTGTCCTCGCGGTGCTTGCGCGACCGCAGGGCCGCGGAGGCAACCTCGTGCCCCGCGCGGCAGGCCAGGTGGTAGCCGCCCAAGCCCTTGATCGCCAGGACCGCGCCACCCCGCAGGGCCTCCGCCGCAGCCGCCAGCGGATCCCCTTGCCCGACCGCTCCCCCCCCGGGCTCGACCAACCTCAGCGCCGGCCCGCACTCCGGACAGGCGTTGGGCTGGGCGTGGAAGCGCCGGTCGTCCGGATTCTCATACTCGGCGCGGCACAGCGCACACATCTCGAACCCGGCCATGGTGGTCAGGGGCCGGTCGTAGGGCACGTCGCGCACGATCGTGAAGCGCGGGCCGCAGTCGGTGCAGTTGGTGAACGGGTATCGGTACCGGCGGTCGCCGGGGTCGGCCATCTCGGAGAGGCACGCCGCACAGGTGGCGACGTCGGGGGACACCAGTGCCAGCGGCGTGCCGCCCCGGCGGCTGGCGGCGATCTCGAAGCCCGGGGCGCCGGTGGGCGCCACCTCCTCGGTGAAGACCTGCTCCACGGTTGCCAGCGGCGGCGCATCGGCGGGCAGGCGAGCGAGGAAGCTCACCACCGCAGCTGAGGCGCCCTCGACCTCCAGCAACACTCCCCGGTCGTCGTTGAGCACATAGCCGGTGAGGTCCAGGTCGCCCGCCAGGCGGTACACGAAGGGGCGAAATCCCACCCCCTGCACCGTGCCGGTCACGCGCACCTGGACCCTGCGCGGGCCGTTCAGCGCTACTCCCGGGTGCGGCGGCTGGTCCGGGTCGCCACCGGCCCGTGCATCACGATCTGATCGTTCACGGCGCCTCCTCGACAAGCTCGCGCAGCACGTGCCAGGCGGACGCCTGCGCCTCCTGGACCCGGGGGATGTGCTCGGAGCGCGTGACCACCACCTGGTCGGCCAGCCGCTCGCCCGCCACCCGGCCGCCGTCATAGCCCACCATCGCGATGGTGTGCATGCCCCGCCTCCGCGCCTCGGCCAGCGCGGAGATCACGTTGCCCGAGTTGCCGCTCGTGGAGAAGGCGAGCAGCGAGTCCTGCTCGCGCCCGTGGGCAATCACCTGGCGCGAGAACAGGGCGTCGGTTCCGATGTCGTTGGCGATGGCGGTAAGTATCGCGGCGTCCTCGGTCAGGTCCAGCGCCCTCCTCGCCGGCCACGGAAATGGCGGCATCCGCATGTCGGCCACGGCGTCCATCGCGTCGGTGGCCGAGCCGCCGTTGCCGAGCGCCAGCAGCCGGCCGCCGGCGTCGAGACGGGCGCGCAGGGCATCGGCCGCCTCGGTCAGCACCGCCCGGCTCTCGACGAGCGTCTGGCCACGCAGGTGGGCGATCTCCTCTGCCTTCATCAAGACGGACTCCCGTACGTCGGACAGGACTGCGTTGAGGTCGGTCTCCTCCTCGCCGAGGAAGGGATAGAGGAATCGCGAGCCGCCGGTGTCGTGCACCGCCTTCGCATC
>JACCUE010000135.1 GCA_013812005.1 Thermoleophilaceae bacterium | reverse complement strand
GGGAGCGACGACGAAAGCAGCTCATCCTCGAAGCCACAGAACCTCGCCGTCGAGGTGACCGAGCAGGGGCAGGGCAAGTTCAGCCTGGAGGCTCCGGAGTCGGTCGAGGCGGGTGTCGTGGAGATCTCTTTGGAGACGCCCGGTGACCAGACCTCCCAGGATGCTCAGACCTCGCACGACGCTCAGCTCGTGCGGGTGGAGGGAGATCACTCCGTCGATGAGGTGCTGGAGTTCATCGCCAAGGAGGGCGCGCCGACCCCCGACTGGCTTTTCGCCGCCGGCGGAGTCGGTCCGACCGCCACGGGCGCGACGGCAACGCAGCAGCTAACCCCCGGCAAGTACTTCATCCTCGACACCGGTGAGCCCGAGGGAGACGACGTGAAGTCCTACGCGGAGGAGGGCGCGACGGCGGCGCTCGAGGTGACCGGCGAGGCCACCGACGCTGAGCTGCCCAGCGCCGACGCGAAGATCACGGCGACCGAGTACAGCTTCACCGCGGATGGCCTCAAGGCGGGCAAGAACGAGGTCGAGTTCGACAACGCCGGCAAGGACCTACACCACGTGATCGCCTTCCCATATGCCGAGGGCGCCGATTTCGCCGCCGTCAAGAAGGTCTTCAGTGAGATGGGCGAGCCCTCAGGGCCGCCGCCGCTCGACTTCGAGGGCATCACCGCCAGCGCGGTGCTCGAAGGCGGAACGAAGCAGGTCGCCGAGCTCGACCTCAAGCGCGGCAAGTACGCGCTCGTGTGCTTCGTCAGCGACCGCAAGGGCGGGCCGCCGCACGTGGCCAAGGGCATGATCACCGAGGCGGTGGTGAAGTAAGCGAAAGCTGACCAAGGCAAGGAACCAACTGCCTAACGACCGAGGAGGAGGAGCAATGTACGCACGTGTGGCGACCTTCGAGGGTGCGGAGCCGGACCAGATCGATCAGGCCGTCGACCGCATGAGTAAAGAGCCCGGGCCCCCTCCCGGGGTGCCCGGCAAGCGCTTCATGATGCTCGCCGATAGGAAAAAAGGGAAGACGCTGGCAATCGGCTTCTTCGATACCGAGGAGGACCTGCGGACGGGCGACGAAACGCTCAACACGATGGATCCCCCGACGACGGGGATGGGACGGCGCGCGTCGGTGGAGTTCTACGAGGTAGCAGTCGAGCTACGCGCCTGAGGCCAACCGGTCGGCCAACGCAGATTGGACCGGCCGCCGCCGGCGCAGATAGGAGGCAAAGATGGGTCGCAGCAAGGAGTGGCTGGTGCCGCTCACCGGCGTCGCGTTCATCCTGGTCGGGATCATCGGCTTCTCCATCTCGGGTGAGCCCAAGAGCGCGGACGAACCGGTGAGGGAGATCGTCGACTTCTACGTCGACAAGAAGGATTCCGTTCAGATCGGCGCCATCGCCGGCGTCGTTGCAGGCTTGCTGTTGATCTTCTTCGGCGCTTACCTGCGCACGGTCTTGCGTGCGGCTGCGCCCGAGGACGAGATGCTGCCGCTGGTCGCTTTCATCGGCCTGGTAATCGTCGCGGTCGGATTCGCGATCGATGGGACGATCTCTTTCGCGCTCGCGGAGGCGGCGGACGACATCGATCCCGCCGCGGTGCAGGCGCTGCAGGCGCTCTGGGACAACGACTTCCTCCCGATCATGCTGGGGGTGCTGGCCTTTCTCGTGGCAACGGGCATCTCCGTGATCCGAAGTGGAGCGCTGCCGAAGTGGCTCGGCTGGGTGATGATCTTGCTCGCGATCGTCGGCGTGACGCCGATCGGCTTCGTCGCTGCCATCGGCGCGGCGATCCTGGTGCTGGTGCTCAGCATCCTGCTGTCGCTGCGTGCGCGTTCGGCCGCTCCTACCGCGGAGGGCTCGCAAGAAGGCCGGGGGCAATAACACCGAGCGGGTAGCTCCGCAGACGTTTTCGGCCCTCCGGCCCCGGCTGGTTACGCTGCTCATGTGACTGAGACTGGCGCTGGAGCGCCGCGCTTTGACTGGGGCTTGGGCCGCCACGAGCGCACGGCGGCGCAGTTGGCGCCTGTTTTGGGTGTCGTGGTCGAGCGGGCTGACCCGCAGGCCTCGGAGCGCGTGCTCGACCTCGGGTGCGGCACCGGCAACGCCGCGCTGCTGGCGGCGGCGCGCGGAGCGAGCGTGACCGCGGTGGATCCTCATGTCGATCCCCGAGGGGCAGCAGACGGATCCGTCGGTTTCCACCGAGTGATCCGAGGGCGGGTGGGGAAGGGCTTGCCGCTCGAGGCGACAGTGAGCACCTCTTACCGCAAGCCCTTCCCCATCCGCTCCAGCGTGCTCCAGTGTCCGCACGGTCCTAGCTTGAGCCTGTGAAAGTGATCAAAATATGAGCCACGCCGCGCCGCGCCTGCTGTGCTGAAACGCCCCGCGCGTAAGGCCCGCCGGGCTACCAAGGACCCGCGCGGCGAGATCGTCGACCCGCTCACCGACTTCCTCAAGGACGAGGCCTCGAGCGGCGTGTTCCTGCTCGCGGCCACGGTGATCGCGCTGGTGTGGGCGAACTCGCCGGCGAGTGAGGCGTACGACTCGCTGTGGGAGACCACCCTCACCATCGGCGCAGGGGACTTCGCTCTCAGCGATGACCTCCGCCACTGGGTCAACGATGGGCTCATGGCCGTGTTCTTCTTCGTCGTGGGCCTCGAGATAAAGCGCGAGATGGTCACCGGCGAGCTCAACAGCCGCGCCGCCGCAGCCCTGCCCGCAGTCGCCGCGGTGGGCGGGACCGTGGTGCCCGCACTCGTATTCGTGGTCATCGTGGCGGGCGGCGAGGGAGCGTCGGGCTGGGCGGTCGCGATGGCCACCGACATCGCCTTCGTCGCCGGCGTGCTCGCTCTGCTCGGCGACCGGGTCTCGTCGGGCGTGAAGCTGTTCCTGCTCGCCGTGGCCGTCGTCGACGACATCATCGCGATCACGATCATCGCCGGCGTGTACACCGAGGGCATCTCGGTCGCCTGGATGCTGGGCGCCCTCGCCGGTCTCGCCGCCGTCGCCGCGATGCGGCGTCTTGGGGTCGCCCACCCGCTCGCCTACGTCCCCCTCGCCCTGGCGATCTGGATCGCCACATACGAGTCCGGGGTTCACGCCACCATCGCCGGGGTCGCGCTCGGGCTGATGACGCCCGCGCGTCCCGTCGGCGGCCGGGAGGTGCTGCGAGAGCTCGAACACCGCATCCACCCCTTCACCGGCTTTGTGATCGTGCCGCTGTTCGCCCTTGCCAACGCCGGCGTCGCCCTCGGAGGCGACGCCCTCGCCGACGCGGCATCGAGCCGCCTCACCTGGGCGATCGTCGCAGGGCTCGTGATCGGCAAGCTCGTCGGGATTGCCGCCGCCACCCTGGGTGGCCTGCAAGCGGGAGTCGGCGAGCTGCCTGAAGGCATGCGCGTCACTCAGACCTGGGGGGTGGCCGCCCTCGGCGGGATCGGCTTCACCGTCTCGCTCTTCATCGCCCAGCTCGCCTTCGACACGCCCGCCCTGCAGGATCAGGCCAAGGTCGGGGTCTTTGCGGGCTCGCTCGTCAGCGGGCTGCTCGGGGCGGGTATCCTCATCGCCTTGTCTCGTCCTCCGACGCGGCCGACGTGAGCCCGCGCGCCCGCAGCGCAGTCCTCGCCGGGGCCGCGGTGCTCCTCGCCGTGGCCACCGTCATCCTCGCCGTAGCGCTCGCGGACCTCGGCGGCTCGGGCGGCCCGACGGGTACGGCCGCCGAGCCGGAGGTGGGGGGCATGGGTGGCGAGCCGTCGGACGGCTCCGCCGAGGCCGGTGGCGTCCCCGGCCCCGGCGCTGCGATCCCACGCAGCCCCTCCGGTCTCGCGGCCGCGCTGACCGACGCGACCACCGACCTGCGCGCCGCGATCGAGCGCTGGCGCGAGGACGGCGACCCAGCCCGCGGCGGACCGCCACCCGACGTGACGCTGCTGGGCCTCTACCAGCAGCGGATCTACCTCGTGCTCGGCACCCGTCCGCGACTTGCGCGCTCGACCGTCGCCCGCCTGCGCGCCGGCGTGCGCGCCGAGGCACGCGACGTGCTGGTCGTACGGCGCGCGCTCGGCCGCCTCAACCCGCCGACGCGCCGCGTGCGTTTTCGCATCGGCCGGGCGCTGCCGGCGGACGTGCTCCGGCGGCTCTACCAGCGTGCCGAGCGACGCTTCGGCGTCGACTGGCGCCTGCTCGCCGCGGTCAACCTCGTCGAGACAGGCTTCAACCGCATCCGCAGCAACAGCTCCGCCGGCGCCCAGGGTCCGATGCAGTTCATCCCGTCGACCTGGGCCGCCTACGGCATGGGCGGCGACATCCGCGATCCGGCTGACGCGATCCTGGGCGCCGCCAACTATCTGCGCGCCTCGGGTGCGCCCGGCGACGAGCGCGACGCCCTGTTCGCCTACAACCCGTCGACCGACTACGTCAACTCCGTCCGTGCCCATGCGCGCTCGATGCGCCGTGACGTGCGTACCTATTACGGCCTCTACAGCTGGCAGATCTTCGTGCGCACGCCGTCGGGCTCGCGCCAGCTGACCGGACCCGGGCGCGACCGCGTCCCGCGCGGCTGAGGGCTGCCGCGCCTTCCCCCCATCAACGTGTGGTGCCCGCCGCGGACTGTGCGGCACGTTCGGTCGTGAACTGCACGAAGTGCAGGCTGAAGCGGCCCACCGACAGCACATCGCCGTCGGAGAGATCGGCGAGCTCGACGCGCTCCCCGTTGTGGAAGAGACCGTTCAAGCTGCGGTCGTCGAGCGCCTTGGCGCCCTCGTCATCGCGATAGATCAGGGCGTGGCGGCGCGAGACGGTGGGATCGTCGAAGCGCACGTGCGCGGCGAGGCTGCGCCCGATCCTCGTCCAGCCGTTGTCGAGGGCCACCATCCGCGCGCCGCCGTCCTCAAAGGCCAGGTAGTCACCGCCGCGCACGAGTGCGTCCCGTGCCTCGGCCAGCCAGCCGGGATCGGTGGCCTCGGGGATGGGCGCCGGCGTCGCGCCGGTCTCGAACAACGAGGAACGGCGGAAGGCGCTGCCTCCGCAGCTCGGGCAGGGGGGCACCTCGTCGCCCGGATGAAGTGCCACGGGAAAGCTGCACTCCTCGCACCTGAAGGATCCGACCCCCGCCAAGGTTCCAGCTTCGAAGGACGTGGTCATTGGCCGCTCTCCTTTGAGGCACGGAATGTGCCGATCACTACAAACTCTGGGTGCAGCCGGGCCTACCCGTGTTAGCCGTCCGTAATCCTTCTTTGCGTAGAAGGGTTCGCTCGCCGGAGGTCGAACAATCCCGGCATGCCCGACCTCGCCACGATCATGCTGCGACGCAGCGCCCAGTCTCTCGACAGCGGGCGCAAGCGCTGTGCCGGCTGCCGCCGCACGCCGCTCGTGGGTGAGAGGGTGCACGAGATGGACACGGGCCGCATGCTGTGCGAGCTATGCGTGTCCGCCCTCCCCGAGGAGGACCGGCGAGCTGTCAGCAGCGAAATGGTCCACGCGCTGGACAAGCAGCTCAGCGTCGCGCCCCGCGCGGCCTGACCGGAGCCCCTTAGACTCCGGCGCGATGCGCCAGGTAAAGGTCGAGACGGTCATCTCCGTTCCCTGTGAGGAGATCTACGACTTCGTGGCGGACCTCTCGCGCCGCCCCGCCTTCAGCGACCACTACCTCAAGGACTACCGCTTGGCGCGGGCCAACCCCGTCGGCAAGGGAGCCGCGGCGCGCTTCTTGCTCGACGCGCCGATCTTCGGCGAGCGTGGCGAGCTCTCGATCACCGAGGCCGACCGTCCCCGGAGGATCGTCGAAGAGGGGCGGTTGGGCAGGCTGGGCCGCTCGCGCATGGTGGCCGTCTATGACTTCGTCTCCCAGCCCGGGGGCTCGACCCGCGTCGAGCTGACCACCCACACCGAACCGAAGACGGCGCTCGACCGGTTCAAGCACCGGAGAGTGCACAGGTGGATGGGCCGGCAGTCTGAGACCGCGCTCGAGCGCCTGCGCAAGATCTTCGAGGAGCCCGGGGGTGAAGAGCCGGCCCGTGCGTCGGTCGCCGGCGCCGAGCCCGGTCGTGCCCCGCGGTTCGGCGCGCGTGTGGCTACAGCGCGAAATTCGACCGCAACCGACGGGTAGACTGCCCGCCCCGATGGTCCGAGACCGCCTCAAGAGCACTGTCGCCGGCTGTCTGATCTGCCTGGCTCTCGGCGGTGTCGCTGCGGGCTGCGGCGAACATGAGCCCGGCGTGGACGAGGCCGCGCGGGAGGGGCTCACGATCGACGTGGCGGGCATCGAATACACCGTCTTCATCACCCGTCAGCTCAACCTGGCGATCACCCCGGACAAGGCGTACTACGACGGCCCGCCCCCCGGCGCCGACAGCGCGCTCTTCGGCGTATTCATCACGGCGTGCAACCCCGAGGATGCCGGCGAGACGCTTACTGCCACGAGCGACTTCGTCGTTGAGGACAACCAGGGCACCGAGTTCGAGCCCGTCGAGGTTCCGGAGGACAACAACTTCGTCTACCAGCCCCGCGAGCTCCTCCCCGGCGACTGCATCCCGGAGACCGGCAGCGTCGCCGCGACGGGAGCAGCCGCCGGCTCGATGCTCCTCTTCGAGTTTCCGCTGGTCAGCACCGAGAACCGCCCGTTGGAGCTGACCATCACCGGGCCCGCCGGCTCCGGGGAGGCGAAGGTGGTCGAGCTGGACCTCTAGATGGTCACCATTTAGCCGAGATGGGCACAGATCGCGCGAGGGTCGCCGTCCTCGTCGGCCATGACGTCCCATCTCTCGAATCCCAGTTCACCGAGCAGTCGCCCTATCGGTTCGGCTTGGTCACCGCCCAGCTCCAGCAGTAGCCGGCCACCAGGACTCAGCCAACCTGCGCTTCTTCGCACGACCTCCACCAGAAGGTCCGTGCCGCCGACCCCGCCATCGAGCGCGAGCCGTGGCTCGAATGCCTGGACGTCGCGCGGGAGGTAGCGGAGCGAGTCCGTGGGCACGTACGGCACGACAGCCGTCAACACGTCGACGCGGTGCTCGAACTCCCGCGGCAGAGGATCATCCAGCCAGCCCTCGAACACCTCGACGCCGTTGCGTCGTGCACACTGCGCTGCGTCCTTGTCGAGCTCGGTCGCAAGCACCTGTGCCGTCGGCACGGCCGCGGCCAGCACGGCCGCGATCGCGCCCACGCCCGTGCAGAGATCCGCGGCCACTCCCGTCACCGGGAGGAGCGTGACCGCGCGTCGCGCCAACGCCTCGGTCTGCCATCGCGGCACGTAGACGCCCGGTGCGACGAACAATCTGACGCCGCAGAAGGTGACCGCACCCGTCAGCCAGGCGATCGGCTCGCCATCCGTGCGACGAGATATGAGGTCATGGAGCACGTCCGGGTCACCGGCAGCGGCCTGTATCAGCTCATCGGCCTCCTCGCCGGCGGCGATGCAGCCCGCCCCAGCGAGCATCTGCGTCACCGCGACACGGTCCAAGCGGCTACTTCTCCTTCAGGCCGGCGACCAAGACGGGTTGGGCGGCCGGTGCGGCAACGGCTCCGCCGGCCCCGTTGCGGACGAACAGCGCCGCCACCACGATCTCGGGCTTGCCCGCCGGCGCGTAGGACGTGAACCAGGCGTCGGTGTTGGAGGCGTCGGACTCCACGGCGTCCGGCCCGCGGGTGTCCCCGAGCTCGGCCGTGCCGGTCTTGCCGGCCACCTTCACGCCACCGATGGCGGCTGCGGTGCCGGTGCCGTATTCGACCACGCCGACCATCAGGCGGCCGATGGTGCGGGCGGTTTGTTCCGAGGTCACGCGCCGTGACTCGCGGGGGCCGCCCATGAGGAGCGTCGGCGCCTCCATCACACCGTCGTTGGCGATCGTCTGGGCCACGGAGGCCATCTGAAGGGGGGTGGCCAGCACGCGTCCCTGCCCGATGGCGCTCGAGCCGATCTCGAGCGGCGAGGTCATCTCGCCCGCCTCTGGCAGGGTGCTCTCCTTGGCCCCGGAGATCGTGGGCTCCTCGTTCCAGCCGAAGCGCTCGGCTGTGGCCACCAGGCGCTCTGCGCCCACCTCGACGCCGAGCGGCGCGAACACCGAGTTGCACGAGTGGGCGAAGCTGGCGGTGAAGGTGCCGCCGCACAGCTCGCCGTTGGCGTTTGACAACGGCACACCGTCGATGAGGGCCGAGCTGACCACCTCGAACTCGTCGGAGGGCTTGACGAGCTCCGAGTCGAGGGCGGCGGTGGTGGTCACGAGCTTGAAGGTGGAGCCCGGTGGCTGGGGCGCCGAGAAGGCCACACCGGCCAGCGCCCGTACCTCGCCCGTACGGGGGTCGAGGGCGGCTATGCCGCCCAGGCGGCCCGCCAGCGCGGTCACCGCGGCAGCCTGGATGTCGGTGTCGATCGTCGAGCGCACCGGGGCGGCCGCCCGCGGGCTGCTGCGAGCCAGCACCTTCGAGCCGGCGAGCAGGGCGCCGCCGGGCCGGCCCTCCACCTGGCGCTGCAGGGCGCGCTCGAGCCCGCTCGTGCCGACCGGGGTGTCCTCCGCGAATCCGCGGGCGAACAGCTTCTGGCGCTCCTCGTCGTCCTCACTCCGGGTCACGGTGCCGGCGATGCTCGCGCCGATTCCGTCGGGCGGCGACGTGCGTGCCTCGGCCGGCCCGTCGGCCAGCACCTCCCCGCCACGGGAGAGGATCTTGGCGCGCGGCGGCAGCTCTACGCGGCGGGTCAGCTCATCTCCCGGGGCCAGGCCCGGGAACACGAGGTGGGGGGCCCACCTCACCCTCTCCTCCTCGTCGACGACCAGGACGAGCTCGCCCTCGATGGCGCCGAACAGGCGCGTGCGCACCGTGACGGGCACGCTCACCTCACCGTCACCGGCGACCGAGGCGTCCCCCGCCTCCACGGCCACGGCGGTGGCCACTGCACCGGCGCGCCGGTAGGCCTCGGTGAAGTCGTCGAGGGGGACCTGCGCGCGCACCTCGGTGGCGAGCAGGCGGTGCATGGCGGCGTAGTCCTCCTCGCTCCACGCCCCTGCGAACTGGGCGGCGACCCGTTCCGAGCTCGCCTCGAAGCCCGAGCCGAACCCGATGCCCGCCAGCAGGGCCATGGCGGCAAGTCCCCCGAGCGGCAACGCTCGGTGTGTGAGGCGCCTGCGGCGCTCGAGCGTGGGTTCCATGGGCAACGGCAGGGGAGGGTACTGTCCACCCCCGGTGACGGCGCTGGATTGGATCATCGTGGCGATTACGCTGCTCATGGCCTTCTGGGGGTATCTCCAGGGGCTGGTGGCCGGGGCGCTGGCACTGATCGGCTTCGGCGCGGGAGCGCTGCTCGGATCTAGGATCGGCCCGCTCCTGCTCGACGAGGGCTCGCGCTCCCCCTACGCGGCCCTGTCCGCGCTCATGGGAGCGCTGCTGATCGGCGGCCTGCTGGCCTCCGGGTTCGAGCTGCTCGGGTTTCGCCTGCGTGGTCGCTTCGGCGAGCGCCTCGGCCTGCTCGACGGGGCCGGCGGAGCGGTTCTCGTGGCTGCGCTGGGGCTCTTCCTGGCCTGGATCGTGGGCGCGGTGGCGCTTCAGGTGCCTGGCGCGAGGGATCTGCGGGGCCCGATCCAGAAGTCGGCGATCCTGCGCCAGCTCAACGCCACGCTGCCGCCCTCGGGTCCGCTGCTGAACGCGCTCGCGCGCTTCGACCCGTTCCCGCGCATCGACGGTCCGTCGGTCGATGTTCGCCCGCCGGACGCGGCCATCGCCCGCGACCCCCAGGTCCGGGCCGCGGGGCGCAGCGTGGTGAAGGTGCTCGGTACGGCATGCGGCCTCGGTGTCCAGGGGTCCGGGTGGATCGCCGGCGACGGCATCGTGGTCACCAACGCCCACGTGGTCGCGGGCCAGGACGACACCACCGTCCAGATAGAGGGGCAGGGAGCGACCCACGATGCCGATGCGATCTGGTTCGACGATCGCAACGACCTGGCGATCCTGCGTTCGTCGGGAGTGTCGGGCACCCCGCCGCTGAAGCTCAACGCGGGCGCGAAGACCGGAACCTCGGCGGCCATTCTCGGGTTCCCCGAGAATGGCCCCTTCAACGTGCAGCCGGGCCGCCTGGGAGCAACCCAGACCGCCCTCATCCAGGACTCCTACGGCCGCGGCCGGGTTCAGCGGCGGATCACCGCGGTGCGGGGACTGGTTCGGTCGGGCAACTCGGGCGGGCCCGCGGTCGACGGGCGCGGGCGGGTGGTCACCACGATCTTTGCCGCCACGGTTGACGCGGACAAGGCCAGTGCCTTCGGGGTGCCCGACACCATCGTCCGCAAGGCCCTCGGGCGGGCCGACGACCCGGTGGACACCGGCCCCTGTGCCCGCTGACGGCCGACCGGACCGAAACTCGCTGCTCCGAGAGCTGTTCCATACAGCTTCGCG
>JACCUE010000090.1 GCA_013812005.1 Thermoleophilaceae bacterium | reverse complement strand
ACAGCCCGTTGGCGAACCGGAAGGCCAGGACGTTCTGGACCGTCTCCTTGCCCAGGTAGTGGTCGATCCGGAAGACCTGCTCCTCGTCGAGCACGTCGAGCACCGCGGCGTTGAGCTCCCTGGCCTCGCGGAGGTTTGTGCCGATCGGCTTCTCGATCACGACCCGCACGTCGGAGCCCTCGTGGTGGTCGAGCCCGTGGTCTCCGAGCTGCTTCACGATCTCCGCGAAGAACGACGGCGACGTGGAGAGGTAATAGACACGGTTGAACTCGATGCCGGCCCGCTCGTCTGACTCGCCGGTGGCCGCCTCCAGCTTCTCGTAGAGGCCCGGGTCGTCGAAGGAGCCCGACACGTACCGCACCCCGTCGAGCAGCGCGTCGAGCACCTTCTCATCGGTCTCGCGGCGCGAGAAGCCCTGAATCGACTCCTTGGCCAGCGTTCGGTACTCGTCGTCGGACATGTCTCTGCGCGACGCTCCGATCAGGTTGAAGCGCTCTGGAAGCGCTCCCTCGTGAGCCAGGTTGTAGAGCGCCGGCAGCAGCTTTCGCTTGGAGAGATCCCCGGTGGCGCCGAAGATCGTGAGCGTGGTGGGCCGGATCGGCTGGCGCTCGAGGCCGGAGGTGAGCGGGTTCTCCTGCTCGGGCTCCTCGGCCTGCGTGGCAGCGGTGGCCATCAGCCCGACTCCGCTTCCTCGGCGCGGGTCTGCATGGTGTGCCCCCCGAACTGGTTGCGCAGCGCCGACAGCACCCGGCCGGTGAAGTCGCCATTGCCGCGGGTGTAGAAGCGCGCGTACAGCGACGCCGTGATCACGGGCGTGGGCACGTCCTTGTCCATCGCGTCCTCGATCGTCCAGCGGCCCTCGCCGGAGTCGGCCGTGTGGGCAGTCAGCCCCTCCAGGTCGTTGCCCTCCTGCTCGAAGGCGATCGCGGCCAGCTCGCACAGCCAGGAGCGCACCACCGAGCCCTGCATCCAGAGGTGGGCGATCTTGGCGTTGTCGAGCTCGAACTCGCTCTTGTCGAACAGGTCGAAGCCCTCGGCGTAGGCCTGCATCAGCCCGTACTCCACGCCGTTGTGCACCATCTTCACGTAGTGGCCGGCGCCCGAGGGGCCCATGTGGGCCCAGCCGGGGCCGTGCTCCTGCGTGGGCTTCGGCGCCAGCACATCGAGGATCGGAGAGATCCTCTCCACCGCCTCGTCGGGGCCGCCGACCATCATGCAGTAGCCCACGTCGATGCCCCACACGCCACCGCTGGTGCCCACGTCGACGTAGTCGATGCCCTTCGCGGACAGCTTCTCCGCGCGGATCTTGTCGTCGACCCACTTCGAGTTGCCGCCGTCGATGATCGTGTCGCCCTCCGCGAGGAGGTCGGAGAGCGCGTCTACGGTCTGCTGGGTCGGGTCGCCGGCCGGCACCATGATCCATATCGCGCGCGGAGCGTCGAGCTTGCTCACGAGGTCCTCGAGCCCGCTGGCGCCGCTGGCGCCGTGGCCCTCGGCTGCCTTGACGGCGTCGGCTGAGAAATCGAATGCCACCACCTGATGGTCCGAGTCGCGGCGGATGCGATGGACCATGCTGCCACCCATCTTCCCGAGGCCTACGAAGCCCAGCTTCATGCGCTCTCCTCTCATGGGGCTCGGCCCCGCCGTGTGGGGCCATTGTTCCGCGGTCGGCCCGGCTTATGCAAGCCGGGGGCCGAGAACGAGCATTCTCTAGCCTCCGGGGCGATGAAGCGGCGCTCGCTGGCCGACCCGAACCTCGTGGAGAAGTACATCCGCGGGCAGGTCCTGCCGCGGTTCATGCAGCGCCTGCGCGAGATCGAGGACGAGCTCGCCAGACACCGATCCCGGCTGGCGGACGCCTACGAGGAGCTGTGGGTCTCCTGCGGCCACGATTCACAGGCCTTCGAACAACGGTGGCGCGCCACAGCCCATTCGTGGCGCTTCGACCACGTCAACGAGCTCATCCACTCACACAACGAGCACTACCCGATCGAGCGCCGCCTGCCGATCAACCCACGCACAGGCGACTACCTCACCACGAGTGGGCGCCCCTGGCGGCGCGAGCCGGCCGGACCCAAATGGATCCTCGAGCGCTTCCCGGCCCGGCGCGGCCCGATCTGAGGCCGGCCAGCCAGACCGGGCTCTCCGTGCCGGCGGCCCGGAGCTGCTGCTCGCCACGCCGGCGCTCGCGCCGGGCGAGTCGGTCAAGGTCCAGGCCCGATGCCCCTACGGCTCGACGGGCGGCGGGACGGGTGGGCGGTGTAGGTATCCATGAGGGGCGTGCCCGAACATGGCATGATCGTCCGGGGGGAGTACCTGCTCCCCGGGGGCGAGGCGACGTGGACACGGAGCGAGAATGAGATATCTGGTAGTCGGGGCGCTGACGATGGCCGGCGTCGTCCTCGGAAGCGTCGTCGCCGTGAGCTGGGCGCTGCACGGGGCCATGGCTCTCGCCTGGACTGCCTTTGCCTTCGGGATACTTGGGATTCTTGTGCTCATCGCTTGCCTGTGGCTCTACGCTCGCACGGGCGCGGTTGAAACTCGCCAAGAGCATCCTTGGGCGAATGCCGGTCCTGGGCGCATGCCTCATGACAGGGCGCAAGAGCGCGCATGGCTGAGGGAGCTCCACTCGGTTTCCGGTGTCCCTCCCGCCGGACGA
>JACCUE010000083.1 GCA_013812005.1 Thermoleophilaceae bacterium | reverse complement strand
TGTCGCAGCTCAACCGCGAGCTGTCGGCCAGGCTGATCGTGTAGATGCCCTCCTCGAGCGGCAGCGATGCAGCCCGCCCGTCGCTCGTCAGCTCGAGCGGCGCCTCGCAGGTGGCAGCGGGGCTCTGGGCCGCGGCCGGGGCGGCGGGAGCGATGGCGCCAAGAAGGAGGGCGCCGACGGCGAGCAGGCGAACGACAACCATGTCATGGAACACAGGGAGTGATATCGGCCAAACCCCCGTCGGCCTCAAGCCGCTCGCAGGCTATGCGCCCTCCACCCTCAGGATCTCGTCCAGGGCGGCACGGCCGACTTCGAGCTGCTCGTCGCTGGGCTCGCGAGTCCCCACGACCCGCTGGATCTCGTAGCCGGGCTTGCGCAGCAGACGTGAGAGACGCGTGCCGTCGTTTCTCTCTGACCAGGCGAACACCTCGACCGCCACGGCAGCGCTGCCCAGCGCCACGCCACCCTCCACCAGCGGCCCGCGCAGGCCGGCGCGACGCGCGGCCACGTTGCCTACCGCGGCAGCCCCGAGCATGGGCGCCACCAGGTTGGATCCGCAGCGGTCATGCTCCTTGTCGGCCTCTCCGGCGTCACCGTCGGACTCATAGGCCGCGATCGACTTGTGCTCCACGCCGTGGTAGGCGGCCAGATCCCCACCGCGCAGCGCCAGCAGCGCCGGAGCAAGGCTGACCAGGCCGACCGCGGCCTCGCGGCCGACGGTGCGGGCGCCGGTAGAGCGGATCGCCTGTCCCAGCAGCGCGGCGCCGGCCATGGCGCCGAGGGTGCGCGCGTCCTGCATCGGCAGGCGTGCCGACGGCAGGGCGCGCTTGACGAGCGGGATCACCGCCATCGCCTCGGCCAGCTTGGCCACCCCTCGCACGCCGGGGATGCCCTCCGCGGCGGTGGCGCCCAGCGATGGCTTGCGCCCGCTGGCAACCTCGATCTGCCCATCGCCGGCGCGCACGGCGGCCGCCCAGTGGGTGGGCCCGTGCACCAGGAGCCCGTTGCGCAGGGCCATGCCTCCGAGGCGCAGCTTGTCGGGGGTCTCGTCCGGCTCACCTACGATCGGAGCCACGCGGGGCCCCCCAGGTGCGTCGCTCATCGCAGCGTCTCCTCGATCAGCCCGGCGTAGAAGCGGGCGGCCAGCCCCAGGTCTGAGATCGGCACGCGCTCGTCGGCGCCGTGCACGAGGGGCGCCGCCTCGAACAGGTCCATCGCCTTCTGGGGGAAGAAGCCGTAGGCCACGCACTCGGGGAAGGCCTCACGGAACCAGCGCGAGTCGCTGAAGCCCGGGAGCATCACCGCGGCCACGCCGGCCCCCTCGTCCTCGCGCCCCACGAAGGAGCGGATCGACTCCATCAGAGGCGTGTCGATGGGTGAGCGGTTGCCCACCACGGTCTCCCCGAACTCGATCTCGTAGCCATCGCCGGGTATCGCGCCGTGGATGCGCCCGAGCGCGTGCTCGGAGCCGAGCCCGGGCGGCACGCGGCAGTCGACCTTGAGCCGAGCCTGTGCCGGAATCACATTGATCTTCTCCGAGGCCGAGACCATCGTGGGAGTCAGGGTGACACCCAGCATCGGCTCGAGCAGCACCGCCACCCGCGGATCCTCGCGCTCGACCTCGGCGAGCGCGGCCTCGAGGTCCTCGCTGTCCACGTGGAGCCCGGCCAGCAGCGCATCTCCCTCGACCGTACGTTCGAGCACCACCCGTCCGCCGGAGAGAGCGTCGAGCACCGGCGCGAGCTTGGTCAGCGCGTTGTCGCCGATGCGGGGGATCGAGGCGTGGCCTGCCCGGCCGGAGGTCGTGAGCGTGAAGCGGAAGACCCCCTTCTCAGCGACGCACACGCCGTACAGGCGCCGGCCGGCGTAGTCGATCACCTCGCCCGCGCCCTCGTTGACCACGAGGTCCGCGCGCACCTTCTCGGGGTGGCGCTCGCACAGCCACCTGGCGCCGTGCTCGGCGCCGGCCTCCTCGTCGGCGGTCAC
This sequence comes from Thermoleophilaceae bacterium, assembly GCA_013812005.1. Classification (GTDB taxonomy): domain Bacteria; phylum Actinomycetota; class Thermoleophilia; order Solirubrobacterales; family Thermoleophilaceae; genus JAAYBF01. The sequence goes on along the minus strand of JACCUE010000083.1, from coordinate 3,487 downwards.
CACGATCTTCAGCTCGCCGCTCTGCGGGCGCCAGCCCTCCCCGGCCAGTGCCACCGCCGCGGCCACCTCGGCCGCCACCTGGCTCTTCATGTCGAGCGCCCCGCGTCCCCACACGCAGCCGTCGCGAATCTCGCCCGACCAGGGATCGAGTGTCCAATCCGCGGGGTCGGCCAGCACCGTGTCCACGTGCCCGAGCAGACACAGAGCCGGGCCATCGGATGCACCGCCCATCCGCGCGATCAGGTTCGGGCGCCCCTCGACCGCCGACAGCAGCTCACACTCGAACCCGGCAACTTCGAGCAGACCGCGGAGGTGCTCCTGTGCCTCCTGCTCGTCACCCGGCGGGTTGACGGTGTTGAAGCGGATCAGCCGCTGCAGCAACTCCGTGGTCCGTCGCTCGAGATCCGCGGGCTCTGGCACCTCAGCGAGTGTAAAGGCCCGCCAACGACGCCTGGGCGGTTCGTTGTCGGTACGGTCGGCAACGACTAGACTCGCAGTGCGATCTGCGGTCGTACGTCAGGGGTTTGATGCGGCCGCCCAACCCAGGAGCCTTGCGCATGCCGACCGACCGGCCGTACGTCCCGCGTCTCGCGATCTTCGCCGCCGTCCTGCTCGTGGCCGTCGGCGCGCTGACGGTGACGGTGGGGGCGTCGAGCCCGGGCGCGGGCACGGTGTCCCTGGACCAGCGGACGACCGGATGGACCGGTGAGAACTACGCCGTCGGCGTGCCCGTGCCCGAGAGCACCACGGCCAGAGTGGCCTGCACACCTGGCGTGACCGCGCTGTGCGACGAGTTCAACCTGACGGTGGACATCGACCCCGCCCACTGGGACACCAACCTCGGCGGCGTGGAGATCGGCATCGTGCCCGAGGGTGGTGACGACGACTTCGACCTCTACGTCTACCGCGGCGCCGAGCTCGTCGCCAGCTCGGCAACCGCGGGACCGACCGCCGAGAAGGTCTTCATCGACGACGCGGCCGGCGAGTACGAGGTGCGGGTCGTGCCGTGGGACGTGACCGACTCCGGCTACACCGGCGGCGCGCGTGTGGAGAGCCGCCCCAAGACCACCGGCGACGTGCCCACGGAGCCGATCTCGAACGCGCCGTGCGAGAACGGGGTGGCCGCGGGTGTCTTCCCGTGCAAGGGCATCGACCTGGCGGGCTTCCTGCCGCTTGACGAGCTCGGCGGCGCGTCCCCCGTATCCGCCAATCCCGAGGACAACAGCGGCCAGCTGAACGACATCTGGGGCTGGACCGACCCGGCCACGGGCAAGGAGTACGCCCTGGTCGGCAAGACGAACGGCACCGCGTTCGTGGACGTGAGCGATCCCGACAAGCCGCTCTTCCTCGGCGAGCTGCCCTCTCACCAGAGCGCTGCCGGCATTCCCGTCGAGACCCTCTTCAACATCTGGCGCGACGTGAAGGTGTACTCAGACCACGCCTTCATCGTGGCCGAGGAGCCCACACACGGCATGCAGGTGTTCGACCTCAAGCAGCTGCGCGACGCCGACCCCGCGGACCCAGAGACCTTCACCGAGACCGCGCACTACTCGTACGTGCTCGACGGCTTCGGCAGCGTGCTCGAGCCCAGCGATCGCCTGAACACCCTCGACAACGCCCACAACATCGCGATCAACGAGGAGTCGGGCGTGGCCTACGCGGTGGGCACCTCGACGTGCAACGGCGGCGGCCTGCACGTGATCGACATCTCAGCGCCGGCCGACCCGAAGTTCCTGGGCTGCGTGCTCGAGGAGGACAGCCCCACCGCCGAGAGCTACGTGCACGACGCCCAGTGCGTGACCTACGACGGTCCCGACACCCGCTACAGCGGCCGCGAGATCTGCTTCGACTCGAACGAGGACAGCCTGACGATCGTCGACGTAACCGACCTGACGAATGGAACGGGAGCGCCCAAGCAGCTGTCACGGACCGAGTACGAGGGCTCTGCCTATACCCATCAGGGATGGATCACCGAGGACGGCAGGCACTTCCTCGTGGACGACGAGCTCGACGAGGTCGAAACCGAGGGCGTCGAGCAGACCCAGACCTACATCTTCAACGTCGAGAACCTCGAGAACGTGAAGCTCGTGGAGGCCAACGACGGAGTGACCGGCGCGATCGATCACAACCTCTACGTGAGGGGAGACCGGGTGTTTCAGGCCAACTACCGCTCGGGCCTGCGCGTGCTCGATGCGGGCGGGGCGGCGGAGGGCCGGCTCCCGGAGGTCGGCTTCTTCGACGTGTTCCCGGACGACGACGAACCCGAGTTCAACGGCGCCTGGAGCAACTACCCCTACTTCGATTCGGGCACCGTCATCGTGAGCGGCATCGAGCAGGGCCTGTTCGTGCTGCGGCCTAACGCCGAGGTGGCCGGGGACGCCGGCCCCGGGAGCCCCGGCGGTGCCGGCTCCGAGGGCCCCGGGGGCGCCACCGCCGGGAAGGGGTGCGCCGCCGTTGCATCACGCGCCCGGCCGAGAGGAATCGGGCGCGCCGGCTTGGGACGCAAGCGGGCCGCGGTCAGGAAGTCGTTTGGATCGCGGGGCACCTTCCGCCGCTTCATGGACCGCTTCTGCCTCTCCGACGGCAGCGCGCTGCGGGTGGGCTACACGGCGCCCAAAGACCTGAAGTCGCTGTCGCGCTCGCAGCGCCGGCGCCTGAGAGGCAGGGCGAGCCTGGTGCTCACCTCGAGCGCTCGCACGAAGCTGCGCGGCGTGAACGTGGGCATCACGCGCACCGAGCTGCTGCAGCGCATCGGCAAGGGCCGCGGTGTCCGTGTCGGGCGCAACGTCTGGTACGTGCGACGCGGGTCGCGCGCCCGCCAGGTGTTCAGGGTCCGGGGCGGCCGGCTGCGCGAGGTCGGCCTGGCCGACCTCAGGCTCACCCGCAGCCGGGCTCTGACCAAGCGCTTCTTCGGGTCCGGCCGCTGAGCGCCCCGCCCGCCGGGCCGCTGGAGGCGGGCGCGCTCCTGCGCTCGGCCGGCTGAGGCGCCGTGCGCGGCACGTTTGCCGTCATCAAGCGGACGGCGGTGTCGTTCTACGACGACCAGATGACCCACCACGCCGCGGCGCTCACCTACTACGGGTTGATGTCGCTGTTTCCAACGCTGCTTCTGGCCCTGTCGCTGCTGGGGCTGCTCGGCCAGTATCCCGAGACCTACGACGCGATCATCGGCTACCTGCGCGAGGTGGCGCCGGAATCGGTGGTCGCGCCGCTCGACACCTCACTCGAGCGCGCGCTGCGCAACAAGGGCACGGCGACCACCACACTCGTGATCGGCGTGGTCCTGGCCTTCTACGGCACCACCGGCGTGCTCGAGGCGGCCCGGCGCGCGCTCAACGTGGTGTTCGAGATCGAGGGCGGCGGGCGCAGCTTCCTGCGGCGCAAGGCGATCGACGTGGCGTCCACGATCCTCCTGCTGGCTCTGCTGCTACCCACCGCCGTGCTCGTCTTCGTCGGCGGATCGTTCGCCGACGACCTGCTGGGCTTC
>JACCUE010000065.1 GCA_013812005.1 Thermoleophilaceae bacterium | reverse complement strand
CGGGCGCAAGAAGCACGGGAGGCGCTGAGATGAGCATGGTGGTGTGGGTGATGATGGGCATCGCCATCTGGCACTTCGCGGTGTTCGTCCCGGACCGCTTCTGGGGCGGCATCGTGGGCGCCTTCCTAGCGGCTACCGCCGGTGCGGCCATCTTCGGCCTGCTCGTAGCCGGGGTGAGCATCCCCGGCACGAACGACACGGGCCTCGAGCAGGCGCTGATCGCGGTCCCTGGCGCGGTGCTCGGGCTAGGGCTGTCGTGGCTCTACGGCTCGCGCATGGAGGAGGAGCACCGGCCAGAGGTCCTGTAGGCAACCGTACCCGGCGCGAGGACGGTGGTGATCCAGGCGCCCCCGGTCACCGTAAGCTCTTCCTGAGTCGCTATGTCATCGAAGGAGACACCGGACGAAGGGGGCGCGGGCATTCTGTCAGGTCTGCTCGCTCCTCTGCGGCTGCCAGAACGAGCGCTTGAGGCACTCGAAGGACTGGTCGACGCGGCAGGAAACCTCGCGCCGATGCGCTCCGAACTGACTCGCGTGCGCAAGCAGACCGAGCCGCTCGGCGGGCTGCTCCCCGCATTGGAGCGCATCATCGAGCAGACCGAGCCGCTGGGCGAGCTGCTGCCGGCACTGGAGCGCATCCGCAAGCAGACCGACCCGCTGGCCAAGGTGCTCCCCGCTCTGGAGCGCCTGCGCAAGCAGACCGAGCCGCTCTCGGAGCTGCTCCCCGCGCTCGATCGCCTCCAGGAAAGGCTAGGGACACGGTTGGACTCCGTGCACGAGGTCGTCGTGGCGCTGGAGAGCAAGGACTCCTACCTCAATTCAACGGTCGCCGACCTTAATCGCGAGCTCGCCGCCATGCACAAGACCCTCGACGGGCTGAAGGACGACGTCCGGAGCGTCACCGAGCGAATGCCCGATGCGTCGCGCGGACCGCTGGAAAAGGCCCGCGACGTCCTCTCCGGCGGCGCCGCCTCAGATAAGGAGTGATCGTGAAGTCGGACTGGCGGGCTACGCCAGCTTGGCCTAGGTCGTAACCCCTCCCAAGGCACGCCTGCCCGCTGAGATCCGCTCACGCTCGAGCGCGTCGCGCTGCGCCTCGGCCTTCTCGATGAGGTTGTCGAGATCCATCGACTTGAGCGGCTCGTAGGAATCCGGGACCTCCTTGAGGACCTTCCACAGGGACATCTTTCCCTCTACGCCGATCATCAGAGCCTCCAGCGCCATGAAGGTCCCGAGCTTTGGGTCTCCCGATGTCAGGCCGCTGAACTTCGGGCGGCTCGCCTTCTCGGTCAGCCATGTCGTCGCCTGCTTGACGGGGTTCTTCGACGTGCCGATCCGCTCCATGAGATCCAACAGCGTCCCGCGGTCCTCCTCGATCTGCGGCGCGAGCGATGACATCACGTCCCCGAGTGGGGTCCCCGCGTTCTCCTCTCGGAGCTGCTCGGCGAGAGAGCTCCCGAGCACGGCGCCCGCCAGATGGTCATTCAGGTACACATCCATCGCTTTGTCGGCCATCTCTCGTCCTCCGCTGTCGGGGTAACTGCACGGCGCGCTCTGTCCCTGCGCGTCGCGCACCATTATCTCGCAGCCGATTCCCGTGGCTCGCCCGGCCGATCTGCCCGGCCGCCGGCGTGTCTCGGGACTCAGGCGCTTTCGTCGAGCCGTTGCGCTGGGCGCTCGGCGATGCGGCGGTCATCCTCCACCCCGACGTCGCGAGTGCGACGGTCTCTGATCAGTGCGACGACCTGCTTGAGCCCGGCACACTCCGAGCATGGGTGACGCCCCAGAGGAAAGAGACGGTCGACGAGGGCGCTGCTTTCGTGCCCGCACGATCTGCAGCGAAGCTCTGCGATCAGGGCCATAGTCTTGGTATATCACCGAATCGCCGGCTTTTCTTCGATCGTCGGCCCTTGGCTGGACGAATTGGCCATTCTTCGCCCGAACGCGCGTTCCGTCCCCTTCACCGAGCAGGATGGCAGAGGTGAAGCTGACCTCCGGATGGACGTGCGAGCCCTATGACGTCGCGGCTGCGACGCGGCTGAGCGCCGTTCTGGGCCTGAGCCCGGCGGTGGCCGCGATCCTCACGCGCCGCGGACACGGCGACCCCGTCGCGGCGCGTGCCTTTCTCCGCGCCTCCGAGCGCTCGGACCCGGCTGGCCTGTTCGGCGTGGAGGAGGCCTGCGAGGTGATCCTGCGTCACGTGCGCGCCGGCGCCCGGGTCGCGGTCTTCGGGGACTACGACGTGGACGGCGTGTGCTCCACCGCGATGATGGTGCGCACCCTGCGCGCGCTCGGCGCCGGGCCTCTGTGGCGGCTGCCCAGCCGAGAAGAGGGCTATGGCCTCTCGAAAGCGGCGGTAGCCGAGCTCGCGGCGGCAGGTGTCAAGCTGCTGGTGACCGTGGACTGCGGAGTCGGGTCAATCGAGGAGATTGCGGTCGCGCGCGAGCGCGGGATGGAGGTGGTGGTCACCGACCACCACCGGCCCTCCGAGACGCTGCCGGGCTGCCCGGTCGTGCATCCCGGCCTCGGCCCCGGCCCTGACCGCGAGCTCTGTGGCGCCGGGGTCGTGCTCAAGCTCTCGGAAGCGCTGCGCGAGCGCGCCGGCCTCGACCCCCGCGAGGCCGAGGAGGACATCGACCTGGCCGGTCTCGCCACCGTGTGCGACATGGTGCCCCTCCGGGGCGAGAACCGCCGGATCGCGCGCGAGGGCATCGAGGCCCTCGCCCGCACGCCCCGGCCGGGCTTGCGGGCGCTGATGCGCGTGGCGGGGCTCGAGCCCGGCGAGGTGGACGCGCAGGCGGCGGGCTTTCGCCTGGGGCCGCGGATCAACGCGGCGGGCCGGCTGCAGCGCGCCGACGCCGCCCTCGAGCTGCTGCTCACCGAGGACCCCGAGCGCGCCGACCAGGTGGCTCGCGAGCTCGACCTGCTCAACCGCGACCGCCGGGAGACCGAGCAGCGGATGCTGTCCGCGGCCGACGCGGCGTGCGCCGACCAGCTCCACGCGGCGGCGATCGTGGTGGCGGCGGAGGGCTGGCACCCCGGCGTGGTGGGCATCGTGGCCTCGCGGCTGGTGGAGCGCCACCGCCGGCCGTGCGTGGTGATCGCCCTCGACGGCGCCACGGGGCGCGGGTCGGGCCGCTCGATCGCGCCGTATGACCTGCACGCCGGCATCGCTTCGGCGCAGCGCCACCTGCTCGGCTTCGGGGGGCACCGGATGGCGGCCGGGCTGCAGATCGAGACGGATCGCGTCGCGGAGCTCCGCGCCGCGCTGGCGGCCCACGCCGGCGAGCGTCTGGGCCCCGCCGACCTGATCGGAGTGCAGAAGGTCGACGCCGTGCTCGGCGGCGGCGGACTGACTCTCGACCTGGCCGAGGAGCTCGAGCGCCTTGGTCCGTTCGGCGCCGGCAACCCCGCCCCGGCACTGCTCGTGCCCGGTGCGCGAATCGAGCACGTGACCGCCATGGGGGAGGAGCACGCCCACGCGCGCTTCAGCTTGGTTGCGGGCGCAGCGCGCGCCAGGGGGGTGGCCTTCCGGACCTCCCAGCGCTCCCTGGCGGCCTGTGGCGCGCAGGCCCACGACGTGGCCGTGAGCCTCGAACGCAACTGCTGGAACGGGCGGGTGGAGCCGCGCGTGGTGATGTGCTCGCTCTCTCCAACCCGGCCGGGCGCGCTGGTCGACCTGGGCGCCCGGCCATTCTGGGAGGAGCTCAGGTCAGCGCTGGCCTGCGATCCCGCTCTGTGGTGGCCGGCGCCGTCCGAAGCCCCCACCCAGAGCCGCACGGTCAGCGACCGTCGCGGCGAGGGCTTCGCAGGGCTGGCCGGGGACCTGCTCACCAGCGGCGAGCCGGTGCTGGTGGTGGTGGCCGACGTGGAGCGTCGCCGCAGCTCGCTCGAGACGCTGGTGGCCGGGATGGCGCCCCGCGGGCTCGGAGCGATCTCCTGGACCGCCCTCGGGGCCAAGCCGGGCGTGGCCGCTGCCTACCCCCATCTCCTGGCGCTCGATCCGCCGCCGACCGAGGAGGGCGTGGCCCTGTTCGCCGGGGCCCTCGGGCACGGATCCGCCCACCTGGCCTGGGGCGATCCGGAGTGCTCGTTCACGGCGGCGTACTGGCGTGCGCAGCTGGCCCTGCGGCCGGCGCTCGCCGAGCTGTGGCGCGCGCTCGACGGCGGCTCGCTGGCGGGCGATGCCCTGGCGTCGGCGCTGCGAGGCAGCGGCGCGTATCCGCGCTCGGGCGCGCTGGGCGCCCGGCTGCTGAGGGTGCTGTCCGAGCTCGCGCTCGTCGAGTTCGACGCGGCCACCCGCAGCTGTAAGGCTCTGCCCGGCGCGCGAACGGACCTGGAGCGCTCGGCCGCCCATCGCGCCTACGG
>JACCUE010000049.1 GCA_013812005.1 Thermoleophilaceae bacterium | reverse complement strand
GGTACTGGCCGAGCACGGTATCGACCCGGCGCTGATGAGCGGCGCGGGGGAGGGGCGCCGCGACCGGCTCGCCGCCTACCTCGAGCTGCACATCGAGCAGGGACCGGTGCTGGAGGCGCAGCGCCTGCCCTGTGGCGCAGTGCTTGGATGTGTGGGCGTCGAGCGCCACCGGCTCGTGTTCGAAGGCCGCACGGCGCACTCCGGGTCCACTCCGATGGATCGCCGCAGCGACGCCGGCGTGGCGGCGGCCCGCGTCGTCACCGGTCTCCAGGACATCGGCATTCGCCACGGCGGGGTGTGCACCGCCGGCCGGCTCGACCTCGACCCGGGCATCGTGACCGCCGTGCCGGGCCGCGCCGAGCTGCTGATCGATCAGCGCCACCTCGACCCGGGCGCCCTGGCCGCGATGCTCGCCGACGCGCGCTCGCTGTGGTCGAGCGCAGGGGCGGGAGAGCGGTGCACGGTCGAGGCGCAGGCGCTCTGGCGGATCGCCCCGACGCCCTTCGACGAGCGCCTGGTGGAGGCTGCCCGGCGGGCCTGCTCGGAGGCCGCCGGCTGCGATTTGACGCTGTCGAGCGGGGCGCTTCACGACGCGGCCCAGATGGCGCTGCTCGTGCCATCGGTGATGGTGTTCAGCTCGTCCTCCGGCGGCGTCAGCCACGCGGTGGAGGAGGACACCCCAGAGGCCGATCTCGAGCTCGCGCTCGAGGCCTTCGGGCTGCTGGCGCGCCGGGTGATCGCGAACGGCGTAGGGGCGGGGTCCGCGTGAGACGGGTGGGCGGCAACCGATGAGACGGGTCCGGTTGCGCGCTTCGGGACGTGTGCAGGGCGTGTTCTTTCGCGACTCCGTACGGCGCGACGCGGCCGCGCGGGGAGTGGCCGGCTGGGTGCGCAACTGCCCCGATGGAACGGTCGAGGCGGTGTTCGAGGGCCCTCCGGATGCCGTCGATGAGCTGATCGAGCTCTGCGGCCGGGGTCCGGGGCCGGGCCAAGCCGACGTGGCCCAGGTCGAGGTTGCGGAGGAGGATCCCGAGGAGCTCGACGGCTTCGAGGTGCGCTGAGGGAGCCCGGCCGAAGGCCGCCTCTTGCAACCGTTAGGAGGAACGCCTCGGGCAAGGGAAGGGGCCGGGGTCGGCGGGGGTGGGGTAGGCGGGGTCGGGGCGGGGCCGCAGGAGGGGGTCACTACGTTCCGTCCCGAGGAGGGACGCTTTGTAGTGACCCCCTCTCCACGAACGGTGAGCATGGCCGCCGCCGCGCCATCTCGGTGACCGAGTCCGCCGCGCCGTCTCGGTGACGGATTCGTTACCTCTCACAACCTCAACCGTCACCCTTCGCACCCTCACGCGAGCGCTGCCCACCTAGCTTCGTTCGCGTGCCCGAACGCTCGAAATGGCAGATGGTCGCGTGGGGCGTTGCTGCCGTCCTGCTGGTGCTCGCGGCCGTGCGCATGGTCGGGCCGGGCGCCGGTCAGCCCTCGGTCCCGGTTCGGATAGACGGCGCCGGGGCCGGAGGCGCAGCGGCCGGCGGGCAGGGAGGACCAGCGTCAGGTCGCGGGGCGAGCGGCAAGGCGGCCGGGGGCCTGTACGTCCACGTGGCCGGGGAGGTGCGCCGCCCTGGCCTCTTCCGAGTTCCCGAGGGCTCACGGGCGGCCGCGGCGATCCATCTGGCCGGAGGGCCGACGGCCCGAGCGGAGCTGGCGGCGGTCAACCTCGCACAGAGCCTCGAGGATGGCCAGCAGGTGATCGTGCCTCGTCGCGGTCCCCCGGGCACGGCCGGCGCCGTACCCCTGCCGGGCGCCGCGAGCGGAGTTCCTGGCGTGCCCGGCGCGGCGCCGGTGAGCCTCACCACGGCGACAATCGAGCAGCTCGACCAGCTGGACGGGATCGGCCCCACGCTCGCCCAGCGGATCATCGAGTTCCGGGACCAGAACGGCGGCTTCCGCTCGCTCGGGCAGCTTCAGGAGGTGGAGGGGATCGGCGAGAAGCGCTTCGCGTCGCTGCAAGAGGCGGTGAGGCCATGACCGAACCCCCGTGACCCC
>JACCUE010000036.1 GCA_013812005.1 Thermoleophilaceae bacterium | reverse complement strand
GCGCCTCGATCGGGCGCGGCGGAGTCGAGATGGCCGGTTCGACCGTGCGGGTGAGGGCCCCAGGTGTGAGCATCGACCTCGACCTGCAGGAGGGCGGCGGCGTGGAGACCGCATCGCCGGCGGGCGGCTCCTACATATGGACCCGCAAGCAGGCGGCGGTGCCCTGCTCGGGCGCCGTGACTCTCGGCGGAGCCCGCCGGGATATCACCGGCTACTGCGCCTTCGTGGACGAGTCCGCCGGCTACCACGAGCGCCACACGGCGTGGAAGTGGTCGGCCGGGGTTGGGCGCACCGACGACGGCCGGCGAGTGGGCTGGAATCTGGTGACCGGTGTGCACGACTCACCGGAGCACTCCGAGCGGACCGTGTGGCTGGATGGCCGGCCTCGCGAGGTGGAGGCGGTCGAGTTCGCCGCCGATCTGTCCGAGGTCGGCGGCCTGCGCTTCACCGAGTGGGCGGCGCGCGAGGACCACACCAACCTGCTGCTCTTCCGCTCCGACTACCGCCAGCCCTTCGGCACCTTCTCGGGCCGGCTGCCCGGAGGAATCCGCCTCGAAGAAGGCTATGGCGTGATGGAGGAGCACGACGTGTGGTGGTGACGAAAGTCCGGTCCGGGCGAGGCGCTCAGGCCATGAACGGGCCCTGGGGCCCGCCGGCCGGGCCGGCCACGGCGCCGGCCTCCTCGAGCGCCGCGATCTCCTCAGCCGCGTAGCCCAGCGCTTCGAGCACCTCCGCCGTGTGCTCGCCGAGGGTGGGTCCGGGCGAGCGGGGGTCCCCCGGCGTGCGGCTCATCTTGACCGGGGTTCCGAGCAGCCGGACGGGCCGCTCCGAACCCGGCTGGTCGACGGACACCACCATCTCCCGAGCGCGCACGAGCTCTGACTCGAGCGCCTCGTCGAGCTCGAGGATGGGCTCCAGGCAGCAGTCGTGCTCGGAGGCGAAGCGCTCCCAATCCTCGCGCGTACGGGCGAGAAACACGCGCTCGACCTCGCCATGGACCTCAGACCCCGCCGGCTCGAACTGCTTCTCGATCAGATCCTCGCGGCCCACCCCCCGACACCACGCCTGCCAGAACTTGGGCTCGAGCGCCCCCAGGCTCACCCACCCGTCGCTGCACTGATAGGGCCGGTAGCACGTGTAGACGCCGGCCAGCTCGAGGCCGCCGCGGTGCGGCACGGTGGCGTCGGCGAAGTGGCGGGCGGCCACCATCGCCAGCCAGGAGAGCGCACCGTCGGCCATCGACACGTCCACGAACTGTCCCTGCCCGGAGCGGTCACGCTCCCTGAGGGCTGCCAGGATCCCGAACGCGGCCATCAGCGCGCCGCCGCCCAGGTCGGCGATCTGGCCCGCGGCCTGGACCGGCGGGCCGCCGGCCTCGCCGGTGAGCCCGAGCAGGCCGACCAGCCCGAGGTAGTTCATGTCGTGACCGGCCTTGTCGCGGTAGGGGCCGTCTTGGCCGTAGCCGCTGATCGCGCAGTACACGAGCCCCGGGTTCTCCTCGCGCAGCCGCTCGTAGCCCACGCCCAGGCGGTCCATCACGCCGGGGCGGAAGGACTCGAGCAGCACGTCGCTCTCCCCCACCAGCCGGAGGAGAACCGCGCGCCCTCCCTCCTCCTTGAGGTTCAGCCGGATGGAGCGCTTGCCGCGGTTGAGCGATAGGAACAGCGCCGAGCCTGCGGAGGGATCGACCCCCTCGTAGTGCGGCGGGGCCCAGCGCACGTAGTCGCCCATGCCGGTGTCCTCGACCTTGAGCACGTCGGCGCCGAAGTCGGCCAGCAGCAGCGAGCAGAACCCACCGGGCAGCAGCCGGGAGAGGTCGAGCACCTTGAGGCCCTCCAGGGCGCTCACCGTGGCTCGGCCTCCACCGGGCAGCCCGCCGTCATGTGGTCGATTCGATCGGGTGCTTGAGCAGGTCGCGCCGCGAAACCTCACCCTTTCTGGGCACCCCGAGCAGCTCGCGCGCCTCGGTCACCGTGGCCGCCCGCCGCCCCACGTCCTCGGTCATCTGACGAGCCTTGGCGACCAGATCGCCGTTGCTGCGCGCCATCTCGCCGTCGGGCAGGTAGAAGTTGTCCTCGAGACCCACCCGCACGTTGCCGCCGAGCGTCAGCGCCGCGGCCACCAGCATCCACTGCCGTCGGCTGATCCCGATCACCCCCCAGTTGTTCGGGCCCTCCGGACCCCCCGGCACCTGCTCGGCCATGTGGGCGAGATTGCGGGCGTTGGATCGGATCCCGCCGGTCACGCCCATCACGCACGAGATCTGCAGCGGCTCTCGCAGCAGCCCCATGTCCAGCAGCGGATCGAGGTTGGCGATGTGGCCCGTGTCGAAGCACTCGTGCTCCGCGCGGATCTCCAACTCGTTCATCACGGTGAGGAACTCGATGATCGTGTCGAACGAGTTCTCGAACACCGCCTTGAACACGAAGTCCTTGCGGCTCTCCGAGTACTTCGCGTAGTTCATCGAGCTCATGTTCAGCGCGGCCACGTCGGGCTGGAGCTCACGCAGGTATGCGACCCGCTTCTCGATCGGCACCCCGATGGCGCCCGTCGAGAGGTTGATGATCACATCTCCGACCTCGGCGCGGATGGCCTCCGTGATGTTGCGGAAGTCCTCGACCTCGTGGCTGGGCACGCCCTCGGGCGTGCGCGCGTGGATGTGGATCATGCCGGCGCCCTCGTCGACGGCGCGGCGGGCTTCGGCGGCGTACTCCTGCGGCGTGTAGGGGATGGCGGGACACTGGTCGCGGTTGGCGACGGCGCCCGAGATGGAGCACGTGATCACCACCGGGTCATCGAAGCGGCTCATGGTCTGTGACTCCTCACGTGGCGAGAACGAAGGACAGGAAGAAGCCGGCGGCGGTGGCAAAGGCGTTGTACGGCTGGCCGTGCTCGAAGGCTTCGGGCATCAGCGTGTCCGCCAGCGAGGCGAGCACGGCCCCGCCGGCGAAGGCCAGGAGCACCGCCAGCGTCTTCTCTCCCACACCCTCCAGCGCGAGCCGGCCCACCACGACCGCCAGGGCGAGGAGCACGGCGGCCACGCACCAGATGCCTATCGCGAACTTCCGGGAGCGGCCCTCGTCGCGCATCGCCACGGCACCGACGAGTGACTCCGGGAGGTTGGAGAAGAAGATCGCCACGAGCAGCGTGAGGCTGGCCCCCTCGATCAGGGAGACACCGAGGGCGGCGTTCTCGGGCACCCCGTCGAGCGTGACCGCGGCGAGCAGCGGCAGACCGACGCCTCCCCGTCGAGCACCGGCCCCCGACGTCTCCCGGCCATCCGCCTCCGGACCCCCGACCTTTTTGTCCAGGGCCACGTCCACCGCCACGAAGACCGCGGCGCCGGCCAGCAGACCCAGGCCGGCCGGCAGCGCTCCGCCGGTCTCGAAGGCGGGGCCGAAGAGCTCGAGGGCCAGCGCCGATATGAGCGCTCCGCTCGCAAAGGCCAGCAAGACGGCGGTCACGGCCTTGGGGGGCCGCAGGTAGGCGCCGGCCACGCCGCCGATCACGAGCGCGCTCGAGGCGGCGAGGCCGAAGAGGATCGCCTCCCCCACTGGTCTCAGCCGCCCCTCATACCGGGCTCACGCCGTGCTTGCGCCACGGCCGCTCGACCCTCTTTCCCTCAGCCATCTCGAGCGCCCGGATCACCACGGGCCGCGTGTCGCGCGGGTCGATCACGTCGTCGATCATCGCGTTGCCTGCCGCGATGTAGGGGTCGATGATCTTGCGGATCCGCTGGATCATCTCCGCGCGGGTGGCGTCGGGGTCCTCGGCCGCCTCGATCTGCTTGCGGAAGATGATGTTCACGGCGCCCTCGGGCCCCATCACGGAGATCTCGGCGGAGGGCCAGGCCACGATCAGATCGGGCTCGTACGCCTTGCCGCACATCACGTAGTAGCCGGCGCCGTAGGCCTTCCGAACGACCACGGTGATCTTCGGGACGGTGGCGCGCGAGACGGCGTAGAGCATCTTGGCGCCGTGGCGGATGATGCCCGCGCGCTCGACCTTGCTGCCGACCATGAAGCCGGGCACGTCCTGGAGGAAGAGCAGCGGGACGTTGAAGGCGTCGCACAGGTTGATGAAGCGCGCAGCCTTGTCGGCCGAGTCGACGTCGAGGATGCCGCCGAGCTGCTTGGGCTGGTTGGCCACGATGCCCACCGGCCGTCCCCCCATCCGCGCGAGGCAGGTGATGATCGTGCGCGCGAAGCGGGGCTTGATGTCAAACCATTCGCCGTCGTCGACCAGCCGCCGGATCAGGTCGTACATGTCATACGGCCGGCGGGGGGAGTCCGGCAGGATGTCGAGCAGCTCCTCGTCGGTGCGGTCCACCGGATCGGAGGACTCCCTGACCGGAGGCTGCTCCTCGCAGTTGCGCGGAAAGTAGGACAGGTAGTCCTTGATCGCCTGGATGCACTCCTCGTCGGAGCCGACCTCGAGGTCGCCGACACCGGAGATCTTGGTGTGGACGCCCGATCCGCCGAGCTCCTCCTGGGTCACGTCCTCGCCGGTCACCGCCTTGGTCAGGTGCGGTCCTGCCAGCGCCATCGAGCCGCGGCCCTTGACCATCGGCACGAAGTCGGCCAGGCCCGGGATGTAGGCGGTGCCCGCCGCGCAGGGGCCCATCAGCGCGGCCACCTGCGGGATCACGCCGCTCATCGTCACCTCCTCGCGAAACAGATGGCCCGACCCTGCGAACAGCGAGCCGGCGGCCTCCTGGATGCGCGCCCCGGCGGAGTCGAGCAGCCAGACGAACGGGATCCGCTTGCCCAGCGCCAGGTCGCGCAGGCGGGTGACCTTGAGCTCGCCGGTCATGCCCATCGAGCCGGCCATCACCGTGAAGTCGTAGGCGCACACGGCCACCAGGCGGCCGTCGACCTTGCCGTAGCCGGTGATCACCCCATCCGCCGGCGCGTCGGTGTCGGCCATCGCGGGCTGGGAGAAATGCGGCCGGCCGTGGATGCCCAGCTCGGCGAAGGTGCCCTCGTCGATCAGCAGGGCGAGCCGCTCACGCGCGGTGAGCTTGGCGGCGGCGTGCTGGCGCTCGATCTTCGCCTCGCCGCCGCCCAGCAAGGCGTGTGCGCGGCGCTCGTGCAGCTCGTCCACGAGCGAGCGCAGCGGCGGCCGGGCCACCAGCGTGTCTCCGGCGGCCTTCTCAGTCGCCGACATTCACTTCCTCGGGAACGGCGTCCAGCAGCGGCTCGAGCACGTGCAGGGCCGTCGAGGCCTCGACGGCGCGCTGCAGCTCGTTCTCCGACGCCGCGAAGGCCGTGACCTCGAAGCCGATCAGCTCGGAGCTGTCGGTAACTGCTTCGAGCAGGTCATAGAGCTTCTCCGGTCCGAGGCCGCCGGGGGCGGGGAACTGGGCGGGGAAGTCCTCGGGGTCGAGCACGTCGAGGTCGAGGTGCACGTACACGGGGACGCCGTCGAGGGCGTTCTTGACCGCCACGAGGGTCTCCACGGGGCTGGCTCCGATCACCGTCACGTCGCTCGCCTCGAGCGCCTCGCGCTCCGCCGAGTCGAGGTCGCGGACGCCCGCGAGCACCACCCGATCGGCCGGTACCGGCGCCCCACCGAGCCCCGGGTCCCACAGGCCGCACGCGCCGGCCAGCGCCATGCCGCCCAGGTAGCGACTGCCGGTGGTCTCAGGCGTGTTGAAGTCCCCGTGGGCGTCGAGCCAGAGCACGCAGGCGTCGGGGCGGTGCGCCAACACGATCGGCAGGGTGGTGAGAGCGATCGAGCACTCTGCCGCCAGCAGCACAGGCAGGTTGGCGCCCGAGAGGGCGTCGTCGACCTGGCCGCCGGCCTCGAGCAGGCAGCCGCGCGAAGCCTCCAGATCTTCGTCGAAGGGCGCGGTGTGCGGCTCGCCCGGGGTGCCGATCATCCGCGGCTCGCGCCCCAGGCGTCCACCCACGAGCGCCGCCAGGGTGTCCACACCGCGTGCGGGCGCGGGGCTGCGCTCGGAGGTCCGGCAGCGCAGCGCCACGAGCGAGACGGTCATCGGCCCGTCCATCGGGGCTCGCGCCTCTCGAAGAAGGCCTGCACGCCTTCGGCCACGTCCTCCGTGGACAGGGCCAGCGTGAGGTTGTGGTGCAGGTACTCAAGCGCGTCGAGGAACGGCATGTCCTGTGAGCGGAACATCGCGTCCTTGCCCA
>JACCUE010000012.1 GCA_013812005.1 Thermoleophilaceae bacterium | reverse complement strand
CCAGCGACTGGAAGAAGACGGTGTTCACGAACAGGATCGCGACGGCGACCACGAGCACGCGCAGCACGGGGGACGCGTCGGCGTACCGCGGACCGCCGGCCACCGCCACGATCTCCTCGGCGAAGGCCGCGAAGATGATCACGAGGGGCACCCCCGCGAGCACCACCGACGAGAACGCGCCCTGCACGATCTCGTTGAGCCGTGCCGCGTGGGGGCGCTGGCGAGCGACTTCCGGGAACAGGGTCGTCATGAGGTAGACCGGCACCACGATCAGGACCTCCAGCACCCGGTAGGCCACCCCGTAGAGCCCGACCTCCGCGTCCGAGCTGAGGAAGGAGAGCAAGAAGGTGTCGAGGCGAAAGTAGATGACACTGAGCACCAGCACCCCGGCCTGCGGAATGGCCCAGCGCAACATCTGTCTCCAGACGGCGGGATCGCGCGCCCACCTCAACCTCACCCCCCGGACGACTGCGAACGGCAACAACAGGGAGATGACACCGGAGGCCGCAAAGCAGGCGGCGAGCCCCGCGAACCCGAGGTCGAGCTCGATGACCGCGAACAGCCCGCCGATGAACACGAGGCTCGAGAACGTGGCGGCGAAGGCCATCGGACCAGCACGCTGGTGCGCGATGAGGTACGCGGAGGCGGCCCCGCCGAGAGGAGACGCGAGCATCTGGACGACGAGGATCACGACGCCGGTGCGTACGAGGTCGTCGCCGCTCCCCCCGTAGACCACGGCCATGACGAGAAGTGCGACCACGACGGTGGCGGCGGTCAGGACCAACCCCATCGAGAAGACGTTGGCCAGGATGCGGCGCTCGTCCTCGGGGTGCTTGGCCAGCTCGCGCGCGGCCACCGTGTAGAGGCCGGCGTCGGTGAAGAGCCCGAAGACCGACACGAAGACGATCGCGACGGTGAGCTGCCCGAACTCGGCGGGGCCGAGGTACCGCGTGGAGACGGCCACGCCGGCGAGCCCGGAGGCCGCGACCACCACGCGGCTCGCGAGCAGCACCGTGGTGTTGAAGGCGACCTTCTGGGAGAGGTTCACCTGGCGAGGTTAGTACGAAGCCAGCCGAGCACTGAGCGGGGCACGAGACCGATCGGAGCCACCAGCACGAGCGCCGCGAGCTGCCGTCCTCGCAGGACGCCGGCCAGCCCGGCCAGCTCTCCCCACAGCCGCTCGGGGAAGTGGAGCCGCTCCTGGATGACGCTGACCGTCAGCGACCTCAGCCACTCGCCGCGGGTTGCCCTCACTTCGTAGATGGCATCGCGCCGTACGGACGGATCCACGATCGTCGAGCAGCAGCGGACCCAGCGGTGAAACCAGAACAGCTCGCTCCCCGGGACCGTGCGCCCGCGACGGACCACGATCTCCCTCTTCGAGATCAGCACCGAAGCGTCGCGCTCGACCTGCTTGCGAAAGAAGGCGAAGTGCGGATACAGCGCGGGCACCAGGGCATAGCCCTCGGCGATGATCTCTTCGTCGAAGAGCTCGGTACGGAAGATCGTATTGGGCATGAAGGTGAAGACGAAGAAGACGCGCGCAGCTCTCGACAGCAGAGCTCCCATGGAGGTGCGTCCCGGCGCCCAATCCTCGCGGCCGGGTGCGCCCAGCGAGATCAGGTCCACCTCGCCGTCCTCGATTGCCGCGACAACGTCCTCACAGTCGGAGAAGTCGAGGTCGTCGTCATCGGCGACGACCCAGGTGTAGGCCGCCTGCGACAGCTCGACGGCGCGCAGGTAGTTCGGATTGGCTCCGATGTTCATCGGATGCCTGATCACGTGCAGATCTCCGAACCGCGGCCGGAAGCGCTCACAGACCTCGGGCGTCTCGTCGGAGGAGTGGTTGTCCAGCACCGTGAGCCGGCATCCGGCGAAGGGACTCCGGGCCAGGCGGTCCAGGGTCTCGGCAAGGGCCGGCGCTCGGTTGTACGTGATGAGCAGCAGCTCGACCTGTGAGCTCAGAGCGGTGCTCAGGTTCCCTCCATCGCCACCGGGGTGGCAGCCCCGGTCATCGCCACGGGAGCGGCGAGGGGCTCCATCTCGGTCATCGGACGGCCGAAGGCGAGCTTCGGATAGGCATTGGCCATCGGGTCGACCATCACCCGCAGCAGGAACGGCTCCTGCGGGTCCGCCC
>JACCUE010000002.1 GCA_013812005.1 Thermoleophilaceae bacterium | reverse complement strand
GGTAGCCCTTCAGGACGGAGAGCCGCTGCTCGAAGGCCTCGGCCCCGCCGTCGAGCAGCCGGTTGCCCTGGTCGTGAAGCGCGGCGAGCGGAGCGGGGGCGCCCGCGAGGGCGGCCCGGGCGTCCTTGTCAGGCGGTGCGGCGCTCTTCGGCTGCTCGGATCGATCGCCGGTTGCCGCGATCACGGCGGCGGCCACCGCGGCGACGACGACGACGCAAAGCAGGGCGGGCAGCAGTCGGCGCATACGGTCCGGTCAAGATATCTGGAACCCGACGCGGGTCGCATGACCATTCATGTGCTGTAATACACCTAGTTGCCGGGCAGAGAATGCCCCGCGACTGCCCGCCGCTCCAGGGCAACCGCCCAGCGGCTCACCTGACGCGCAGGCACGCTGCGTCCGCGAAGACTTCTTCTGAGGTCGCTGAAGCAGACTCTCATCCGCGTCGTTCCCCAAGAACCAGAGGCCGAACATGGCTGAAAGCACTTCCGTGGCTGACCCTTCGCCGGTATCCGGCGCCGATCTGAAACGCGCCGAGAAGTTTGCGCGTGAGCCGTTCGTGCTCGAAGGCGAGGATGCCGCCGCCGCACTTGCCGACGATGGCCCCCGGCGCCGCGCCCTCGAGGCGGCCCTCACGGAGATTGACGCCGGACGCGACGAGCCCTCGGCCGAATGGCGCCGCGAGTTTTCCCTGATTCTCGGACTGGAGCGCGTGCTGGCCGACGACGAGCCCAAGCTGGTGGACGGCACGGTGCTCTCGGCACATCAGGTCGACGCCCTGTCGGGCACGCTGATCGCGCTGACCGCCGAGCAGATGGCCGGCGCCAAGAGCAATGGCGCTGTCAACGGCCACGGCAAGGCGGCCAGCTACGAGGAGCTGCCGTCGGGCGAGGTCGAGATCGAGGGTGACGAGGAGATCTCCGCCGACGACGAGCCGCTCGACTGGTCCGAGTCACAGGAGGACGACGGCGAGGCCGGGCCGGAGGCGCCCGCGGCCGACGACAAGGGCGCCGCGCGCAGGTTCTGGTTCGAGCACGCCACCGGCGCCGGCAAGACCGTGGCCGCCCTGGGCTTCGTCGAGGCTTCGCGCACGGGTGGCGTGCTGATCCTCACCCACCGCCGAAACCTCGTCGACCAGTTCAACGGCGAGCTTCGCGACCGCGGCTATCGCAAGCGCGTATGCGCGCCGCTGCTCGGCGACAAGAAGCCGGCGGTGGAGGGTCCGGTCACCGTGGAGACCTACCAGTGGTTCGTGCGCAACGCGGGCAAGATCTCCGACGCCTACACGATCGTGATCTGCGACGAGGCCCATACGGCGCTCGGCGAGAAGACCTCGGCAGCGATCCGCAAGTGGCAGGAGCCGGTGTTCGTCGGCATGACCGCCACCGGCGCCCTGATCGCCCGCCACGTAACCGACCTCTTCCCGACCCAGACCTCGCGCTTCGACCTGGCGCAGGCCGCGCGCCGCGGGGTGATCGCGCCGCTGCGCTGCGTGCGAATCCCGCCCGGAGTGGGCGTTCGATCGATCTCCAAGGTGCCCCTGCGCAAGGGCGAGGTGGACCAGGACTTCGACCAGGAGGAGCTGGCCGCCCTGCTCGACCAGACGCCGTTCAACCTGGCCATCGCCGACCTCTACAAGGTGCGCTTCAAGGATCTGCCCGGAGTGGTCTACACCGCGGGCGTGCGCCACGCCCACAACGTGGCCGCCGCGTTCGTCGAGGCCGGGGTCAAGGCCAAGGCCGTGTCCGGTGAGACCAACAAGCGAGAGCTCACGCGCGTGCTGGCCGCCTACGAGCGGGGCGAGATCGATGTGCTCTGCAACGCCCAGCTCCTCGCCGAGGGATGGAACTCTCCCCGCGCGACCGTCTGCATGCACCTGGCGCCCACGGCGTCACGGCGCATCTACCAGCAGCGGGTGGGCCGCGTGACCCGCCGCCGGCAGGGCAAGGAGGCCGGCATCGTCGTCGACTTCGTGCACCCGGCCACCACCAACGATGATCCGGT
>JACCUE010000325.1 GCA_013812005.1 Thermoleophilaceae bacterium | reverse complement strand
GCGCGCCCTGCCCGGGAATGTCCGCGCTCGCATCGCGGGGGATGGAGAGCTTGCGCACGCCGCCGAGTTGGGCGCGCACCAGCATGATCGAGTCGGCGCGACCGGGTATGCCCTGCGTCCCGTCGATGGACTCTCCCTTGCGCTCGTCGGAGCCGAGCACGAGCACCGTGGCTCCGCTGAAGAAGTTTCCGCTTCCCGAGAGGGCGTCCTCGGCGTCGCTCGAGACGCCGCCCTCGATCTGGGCGCTCGCCACGAAGAGGACGAGGGACACCACCAGCCAGCCGGCCACCGCGAGGGCGATCCACTTGACCACCCGTCCCGGCGTGATCCGTCCCGGAGAGCGGTGGCGCTCCGGCTGGCGGGGTGACCGGTCGCCGGGGGGGCGCGTCCGCTCGCGCAGGCTCTGGAGGCCGTCGCCGCCCGGGCGCAGAGGTCCCTTTCGCCGAGAGCGGTAGACCTTGTACTCGGGCCGGTCGCCCCGGCTTGGATCGCTCACTGCCCCTCTGTATAGCCGTACAGGCGGTCGCGCGTATGGTTCTGCCCATGCCGCCGCGACGCGTCATCGGGATCGACGCGGGGGGCACCAAGCTCCTCGGAGGCGTCGTGGATGAGAATCTGATGGTCCACCATCGAGTGCATCGCACCTGGCGCGGGGCCGGACGTCAGGAGACGCTCGACGTCTTCGTGGAGGCTGTCGAGGAGGTGCGCGCGGCCGCGCCCGACGTCGAGGCCGTCGGCTTCGGGATCCCCGCCCTCGTGGACTTCCGCCGCGGGGTGTCGGTGTGGTCGAACCACCTGCCGATCGACGATGTGCCCTTCCGCGATCTCATGAGCGAACGTCTTGGCCTGCCCGTGGTGGTGGACAACGACGCCAACATGGCGGTGTTCGCCGAGCACCGGCTCGGTGCCGCCAGGGGCAGCGACCACGCGGTGCTCGTCGCTCTCGGCACCGGAATCGGCGGCGGACTCGTGCTGGATGGGCGTATCTATCGCGGCGCGCGGGGCTTCGGGGCGGAGCTCGGCCACATGGTGGTCGACCATGACGGCGAGGGCTGCCCGGGACAGTGCCCGAGCTGGGGCTGTCTCGAGGTGCTCGCCTCGGGGCGGGCGATCGGGCGTCTGGGCCAGCAGGTCGCCACGGGCACTCCGAGAACGACCCTCGGGCGGCGCTTGGCCCAGGGCGGCGAGGTCCCGGGTGGCCTCGTCACCGAGCTCGCCCACGACGGAGACGAGCAGGCGCTGGCGGTGCTCGCGGAGATCGGCCGGCGGCTGGGCGCCGGCCTATGCGCTCTGGTGAATGTCTTCGACCCCGACGTGATCGTGGTGGGCGGCGGCGCGGTGGCCGGAGGGGAGTTGCTGCTGGGGCCGGCGCGGGAGGTGGTGGCCGAGCGTGCACTGCCGCCGATTGGTGCAGCCGTGCGGATCGTGCCGGCCCATTTCGGTGGGGAGTCGGGCATGCTCGGCGCCGCGCTCATGGCCCTCGGCGGGGAGGCCGCTTGAGACTGGTGGTCTGCCCCACACCGATCGGCAACCTCGAGGACGTGACGCTCCGGGTGCTGTCCGCTCTGCGCGAGGCCGACGTGGTCGCGTGCGAGGACACCCGCCGGAGTCGGAAGCTGCTCGATCGCTACGGGGTCAACGCCAAGCTCGTGAGCTATCACGAGCACAACGAGCAGCAGCGGTCGCGGGAGCTGGTCGAGCGGATGAAGGCGGGGGAGACGGTCGCCCTCGTGTCCGACGCGGGCATGCCGCTCGTGTCCGATCCGGGCTTCGTGCTCGTGCGGGCATGCGTGTCCGCCGGCTTGGCGGTGGAGGTCCTGCCCGGCCCGTCCGCCGCGATCGCCGCCCTCGTGGCGTCGGCGCTACCCGCCGAGCGGTGGCGCTTCGCCGGCTTTCTGCCCCGCAAGAAGGGGGATCTGCGGCGGGTGCTCTCCGAAGGCGGGGGCACCCTGGTGGCCTTCGAGTCGCCGCGGCGGATCCCGGCCACCCTGTCCCTGCTCGCGCAGATCGATCCCGAGCGCCAGGTGGCCGTGTGCCGCGAGCTCACGAAGATTCACGAGGAGGTGGTGCGCGGGGGTGCAGCCGAGCTGGCCGAGCGCTACTTTGGCGCGGCGCCCAAGGGCGAGGTGGTGCTGGTGCTCGGCCCGTCGGCGGCCGACCGTTCCGAGGGCCGGGGGGAGGCCGGGGCCGATGGCTCCGGCCGGCCGGCCGGTCTCGAGCAGGTTCGCCGGCTGGTGGAGTCGGGCGCCAAGCCGCGCGTCGCCGCGGGGGCCGTCGCCGAGCTGACAGGCGGCAGCGCCAACGCGCTCTATCGCGCCCTCACGGGCTGACGGTTGCCGCTGCTCTGGTAACGGTTCGCCACGGAGACCGACGGGAAGACAGCTGCCGGTGACGATTGGGCACATGGCCGGCCGCAGCCGCGAGCGGTTGCCCTAGCTTCGCCGGCATGCCCATCCGCGCCGCCCTCGCCGCCCTTGCCGCCCTGCTGCTCACCGTCTCGGTCTCGCTGCTGCTCTCCTCACCCCCGGCGGGCGCCGTGCCGGGCTGGAGCTGGCCGGTCGAGGGAGAGGTCCTGACCGGCTACCGCAACGGTGACGACCCCTATGCCGGCGGCCAGCACCGCGGGATCGACATCGCGGCGGAGGCAGGCGCCCCTGTCGGGGCCGCCGCGGCGGGCACGGTGCGCTTCGCGGGCGTTGCGGGCTCTTCCGGCCTCACGGTGTCCGTGCGCACATCCGACGGTGCCCTCGACACGTCCTATCTGCACCTGTCGGCGGTGGCGGTCCGTGTGGGCGAGAAGGTGGACGCCGGCCAGCGCCTGGGTGCGGTGGGCACGAGCGGGCGCCGCTCGGCGGAGGCGCCTCACCTGCACTTCGGCGTCCGCGACGCGGGCAGCCGCCACGCCTATCACGACCCGCTGTCCTATCTGCCGCCGCCGGCGCCGCGCGCCGCTCCCGAGCCGCCGCGCGTTCCGGTTCCGATCGCTGAGCCGGCACCGGTACCGGTGGCCCCGGCGCCAGTCCGCGCTCCCGATCCCGTCCGGGTCCCGGCCGGTCGTCGCGTCCGGCTGCCGGCCGAACGGCGCGTGCGCGTGCCCGCTGCGCGGCGCTTTCGAA
>JACCUE010000320.1 GCA_013812005.1 Thermoleophilaceae bacterium | reverse complement strand
ATGGCCCAGGTGGTTCTCCACCGTCTTCTGGGTCACGAAGAGCGCCTGGGCGACCTCGCGGTTTCTCTGGCCCGCAGCGGCCATCTCGGCCACCCGCCGCTCGCTGGCGGTCAGCGACTCCGCGCCGCTGAACATGAGCCGCCGCGGGCGCGCGCCGGCGGTGACCAGCTCGGCATGGGCGAACTCGGCCAGCGCGCTCGCGCCGCAGCGGCGGGCGGCCTCGAGGCCCATCCGCAACGGCTCCCGTGCCTCCGCTCGGTGCCCAGCCCGTCTGGTGGCCGCGCCCAGGTCCACCAGCGCGCGTGCATGGTCGAGGCGCGCCGGCGAGTCCGCGAGGGTGGCCACAGCGTCCGCGAGCAGCGCCAGGCCGTCATCGCCGGCGACGAGCCCGAGGATGTGCTGGGCCACGCCGATTGCGGAACGAGTGCCCCAGCGCTCCGCCAGCTCGGCGTGCTCGTCCGCCAGCCGCGTTGCCTCTTCGCGGTCGCCCAGGCGCAGGTGCGCCTCGGCAGCCCCGCAGCGCCAGGGCACGCCTGGGTTGCGGACGCCCAGCTGCTCGTCGCGCCGCCCGAGCTCCGTGAAGTCCTCGAGGGCCTCCCGGGGCCGGCCCTGGGCAAGACGGAGGCGCCCCCGCGCATAGAAGACAGGGTTGATGAACACGAGCGCAGGTAGCTCGGGCCCCCAAGCGCACGCCTCGAGCTCGGCTTCCGCCTCCTCGAGCGCGCCGCGCCCGACGAGCGCGAGCGTGAGGTTGCAGCGGCTGGCCGGATGCGGAGGCGGGGGTTCGATTGCGATGCCGTTGCGGGCCTCGGCCTCGGCGCTGCGCAGGTCGCCGCCGCGAAGCGCGACCATTGCCCGCATGGAGGACGAGGCGGTAAAGGCGTACGCCGACCCGCGCGCCCGTGCATCGGCCAGCGCCCCCTCGAGCAGCTCCATCGCTAGGCCGTGCTCGTCCGCGTACGCGAGGACCCACGCGGACTGGTAGACGACGATGCTGTCGCCGCCGTGCGCCGCAAGGAGCCGGCCGCCGCCCAGCGAGCGCTCGGCCAGCTCGGCGGCGCGAGCGGCGGATCCACCGAACCACTCCCAGTGAGCCAGGTTGCTCAGCAGCACGAGCTCGGCGGGGGTGGAGCCTTCCACCTCAGCGAAGCGGGTCGCGCGCCGGCTGGCGCGCCGGCCCATCCGTGGATCCAGCACGCCGAGCGAGCCGAGCTCCGCCTCGAGGCGGGTGATCGCTTCGGCGTCGGCCCCATCCAGGCTGTCCACCTCGCTCTCGATCGCGTCGTAAGCGGCGCGGACCTCACCCGTCGCGAACAGCACTCGCCCTAGGGCGAGCACGCGCTCGGCCCGGGTCGTGGGGTCCGTGGTCGCCTCCAGCGCCTCCCGCAGGTGTCCGGCAGCTGCCAGGCGCTCCTCGCCCACGAGGAACTCCGCCATGCCAAGCTCTGCGAGCAGGTCGGGCTTGATCTCGGGGTCGGGCGGCTCCGTCACCGCTCGCCTCAGGTAGCGCTGGGCGAGGTTGGCTGCTCCCGTGTCCAGCGCGCGCTGAGCGGCGCCGCGTAACGCCTCGACCACCGCAGGACTCCCCGAGGGCTCCGCCGCGAGCAGGTGCGGCACCAGCTCGTCGGGATTCGCCGACGCTTCGAACAGCACGCGGGCAGCGGACGCATGCATGGCCGCTCGCTCGGCGGGGGGCAGGTCGCCGTAGATCGCCTCGCGCACCACGGGGTGCACGAAGGTGAGTGGCCTCCCGGGGCTCAGGATCTCCACAGCGGCGAGGGCATCGGCCGCCTCGCCCACGCACTCCCCGTCGATGCCCGCAAGTGCTGCAGCGTGGGCCGGATCGGCTCGCGCGCCGAGCACGGCCACGGCACGCGCCAGTCTCGCGCAAGACTCCGGCAGCCGGGCGAGACGCAGCAGCAGGGACCGCGAGACGGTCTCGGGCCCGAGGCGGGTGACCCGCTCAGCGGCCTCTGCGTCCGCGGTGAAGCCGTCGGCCTCGAGTGCTCCGAGCAGCTCGTGAAGGAGAAAGGGATTGCCGCCGGTGGCGCGGTGCGCGTTCTGGACGAAGTCGGGAGCCGAGGGGGCACCGAGACGCCGGAGAGCGAGCTCGCCCACGGCATCGGTGCTCAGAGCCCCGGGCTTGAGCACCCGCGCGCCCGGCGCCCCCGCGATGCGGTGCAGCAGCTCGGTATCGGTGCCGGGCTCGCCGGGCCGCGCCGCCACGAGCACGAGGAGGGGGAGGCCCTCCAGCCGTGCGACGAGGTAGAGCAGGAAGCGCAGCGTGGGCGCATCGGCCCAGTGGGCGTCGTCGACGCTGATCATCACCGGGGCGCGAACGGTCATGTTGGAGACGAGCCAGTAGAGGCCGTGAGCAACGGAGAAAGAGAGGTCGGTCGAGGCCCCGGCCTGCGGTTGGGGATCGACCCCGATTGCCGGCCCGGCCAGCTCGGCGGCGCCCTTCAACAGCGCGTCGCGCTCGGCCGCCGAGCTGCCGAGCAGCCGACGCTCCAGCAGCTGACGCACAACTCCGTACGCGAAGTCGCGCTCGAGCTCGCCCCCGCGGGCGCGCAGGAGCTGGACGCCGCGTTCGTCGGCCGCATGGCAGCCGGCCTCGAGCAGCCGGGTCTTGCCCATGCCGGCGGCGGCCTCGATGACCACCAGCGCGCCCTCACCGCCCGCGGCGCGCTCGGCCGCCCCGACGATCGCTTCGAGCTCCGCCTCGCGCTCGAGCAGTTCTTGCTGAACTGTGCCGGGATCCACCGCTTGACCCTAGCCTGCCGCCCGGCGCCCGCTACGCCGCGGCCTCGCCGGAGGCCATCCTCGCGGCCAGCTCCGTACGCGACCGCACGCCGACCTTGCGCTCTCGCGGAGAGAAATAGGGATTCACCGATGCGCCCGCCGGATGTCGCGGTTACGTTGCCCCGCGATGGCCAACCTCGTCTCGATGGTTGGACTCGCAACGTCCCGTGGCGGCGCTGGCCGCTCCTGCCACCTGGGACCAACGGCGTTCGCATGAAGCTCGGGGGGCCTGGGGCCAGGAGGGTGGCCGCATGCATGAGTGCTAGCATGGCAGCATGAGCCAGCTGAGCCTGCGCATTCCCGAGCAACTCGCCGACGCCCTCCGAGCGCGCGCTGCCAGTCGTGGACAGAGCGTGAACGCCTACGCCACCGCAGTACTCGGAGCCGCCGTGGACCCCGACCTCGCGGGGGACGAGGCAGAGCGGCTGCGCGAGCGTCTCGCCCGTGCCGGCCTGCTCGAAGAATCCGTCCCACGACGTGGGAGGCCGGACGCCGCGGCGGTACGTCGGGCGCGTGAGCTCGCGGGATCGGGAACGGCGCTTTCGGAGCTCGTCGGTGAGGGCCGGCGCTGAGCGCCTTCGCTGACTCCTCGGCTCTCGTCAAGCTCTACGCGGACGAGGACGGGCACGAGGCGGTGCGGAAACTGGACGTGATCGCCGCCTCCGCGCTTGCGCGCGTGGAGGTGCCGGCCGCGCTCTGGGGCAAGGTACGGATGGGACAGCTCGAGCCTGCGGACGCGAGCACGCTGGTGCAGGAGTTCGAGGCCGACTTCTTCGGGACGGAGGAAGAGCCGCCGCGCTTTGCGGTCCTCGCGGTGGCCATGGCGGTCCTCGAAGACGCGGCAGCCCGCGCCGCCGCCTACGGACTGCGCGCCTACGACGCGGTGCAGCTCGCAAGCGCGATTGCCGTGCGCCAAGCAGACGAGGACTGCGATTCGCTTGCGTGCTTCGACCGCGATCTGAGGGACGCGGCGGCGGCGTGCGGATTCGCGTTGATCCCGGAGTGATGCGCCTGCCACTCGCTGATCAGCGACGCTGACCCCAACACGTCCACGAGCCCTTGCTAGGTTGCCCGGCCATGCCCGAGCCAGGCCGCCACACGATCGCCCGCACCGCCTCGTATGAGGCCGATCCCGACGAGGTGGGTCGCGTGCTACTGCTCTACTCGGGCGGCCTGGACACGAGCGTGATGCTCAAGTGGATCCAGGACGAGTACGGGGCCGAGGTGGTAGCGCTCACCGTGAACCTCGGCCAGCCCGGCGAGGACTTCGACGTGGTCCGCGGCAAGGCCATGGACCTGGGAGCGCTCGAGTGCTACGTGGTCGACGCGCGTGAGGAGTTCGCTCATGAGTACCTCAAGCCGGCGATCAAGGCCAACGGGATGTACGGGGGTGGGTACCCGCTCTTCACCGCTCTCGGCCGCCCCCTGATCGCCAAGCTGGCGGTCCAGAAGGCACGCGAGGCGAGCTGCGACACCATCGCCCACGGGTGCACCGGCAAGGGCAACGACCAGGTGAGGATAGAGTCCACGGTGATCGCGCTCGACCCCTCGATGAAGATCATCGCCCCCGTGCGCGGCTGGCAAATGGGCCGCGAGGAGGAGATCGAGTATGCCCGCCGCCACGGCATTCCCGTCAAGGGGGGCACCGAGGCCCCGCCGTACTCCATCGACGACAACATCTGGGGGCGGTCGTCCGAGGGCGGTCCGATCGAGGACCTCGGCGAGCCCCCGCGCGACGACGTGTTCGAGCTGGTGGCCGACCCCCGCGACGCTCCCGACTCACCCCAGGACCTGCGCGTGGGGTTCGAGCACGGCGTGCCGGTGGCCCTCGACGGCGAGTCGATGGGCCTGGTCGAGCTGATCGAGCGCGCCGCCGAGGCGGGCTGCCGCCACGGCGTGGGGATCGTGGACCACATCGAGGATCGCATCGTCGGCCTCAAGGTTCGCGACCTGTACGAGGTCCCCGCCGCGGAGATCATCCTCACCGCACACCGAGAGCTGGAGAAGCTCGTGGGCACCATCCACCAGAACCGCTTCAAGCGCAGCCTCGACGAGCAGTGGGCCTTTCTGGTCTACGCCGGGCTCTGGTACGAGCCGCTGCGCGAGAACCTGGACGCCTACATGGACAGCGTGAACGAGCAGGTGTCGGGCGAGATCGTGATCCGCCTCTTCAAGGGCCGCGCCATGGCCGTGGCGCGCAGCTCGCCAAACGCCCTATATGACGAGGAGCTGGCGGGCTTCAGCCAATCCGGCGGGCTGTTCTCCCAGCAGGCCAGCCCGGGCTTCATCGAGCTCTGGAGCCTCCAGTCGCGAATGGCGCATGGAATCCGCCGGCGCCGGGAAAAGAAGGAGCCATGATCCTACGCGTGGGCCGCAGGTGATCTCAGAGAGCCACGGCGACTGATTCCGGCGCTTGATCGCGTTCGGCACGGGTAAGGAGGGCTCATGACCTCACGCAGGTACAGCATTCTCGGATGGATCGTCTGGCAGATCGGGTCGCGCGTGGCCAAGCGCAAGATGACCCAGAACCGCACGAAGATCGGCGCGGTGGGCGTGATCGCCCTGGTCCTGGTCGGCGGCGTGCTGGCCGCGCGCGCAGACTCCGGCGACGGTAATTGAGCCGGGGAGCACTAAGGGAGACCGCGCCCGGGCCGATCAGGCGCGGGGAGACCGCTCGGCCTGCGGCGCCGTCTTGGCGCGCGGCGCGGCCGCGGCATCGGTGCGAAAGCGGGTGCCGATCGTGATCAGCAGGTGGGCGATCCCGAGCACGATGAACATCACGGTGGGTGCGGTCTCACCCGAGAAGCCGGCGAGGAACGGGAGAGCGATCAGCACCACCACCAGCACGTAGTCGAGCGCCACGTGGGCCGACAGCGGGATCTGATTGACCAGGCTCGTGGGTCCCTCGGTGGCGGCGGCGATCGCCAGGATCACCACGCCGACGACGATCGACAGCGCGGTGGCCGCACCGCTGTCGAAGCTGAGCAGGAAGGGCGCCACGATCAGCGCGGCGGCCGCCAGGTACTCGACCACGCCGTGGGCGAGCAGCGGGATCGGTCCGTCGCGCATCACGTGCACCTTATACCTGTCCGGGGCGCCGCTGGATCACCGGGCGATGTATTTCCCAACCCTCGCGAGGTCGCCGGCCAGGTTGACCTGGGAGCCGGCGGGCTTACCCTGTCCCGATGAAGACGGAGCGGAGGGGGGACGGTGGCTGGGCGGACGTCATGGCCTCGGAGCCCTACATGGTGGGGCCGGGGTCGGAGTGGCGATCGGAGCTCTACCGGGTGGCCGTCGACCAGTTCACTCGCGCCGCGGACCTGCTCGGGCTCGAGCCCGAGGTTCGGGCGCGCCTGCTGGAGCCGCGCCGGGCCCTGGTGGTCAACTTCCCGGTGCGCCGCGACTCCGGGGAGGTCGAGATCTTCACCGGCTATCGGGTCCAGCACACGCTCACCATGGGTCCGATGAAGGGCGGCGTGCGCTACGGGCCCGGTGTCTCGATGGGCGAGTGCGCGGCGCTGGCGATGTGGATGACCCTCAAGTGCTCCCTCCTGGGCCTGCCATTCGGTGGTGCGAAGGGCGGCGTTCGCTGCGATCCCAACCGACTCTCGGTCGCCGAGCTGGAGCGGCTCACCCGCCGATACGCCTCGGAGATCTTTCCGATCATCGGCCCCGACAGCGACATTCCGGCTCCCGACATGGCCACGGGCGAGCGCGAGATGGCGTGGTTCATGGACACCTACTCCCAGCAGGTGGGCCACCCCGTGCCCGAGATCGTGACCGGCAAGCCGCTCGTGCTGGGCGGCACCGAGGGCCGCGACGTCGCCACCGGCCTCGGTGTCGTCTTCGTGCTCGAGGATGTGCTGCGCTCACTGCGCCGGCCGGTCGAGGGACTGCGCGTGGTCGTGCAGGGGCTCGGCAACGTCGGCGCAGTGGTGGTGCGCGAGCTCGCGGCCCGCGGCGCGCGCATCGTGGGCGTCTCCGACGTGAGCGGCGGCGTGGTGGACCCGGACGGGCTCGACGTGGACGCGGTCTTCACCTGGGTGGCCGAGCACGACTTCCTGCGCGGCTTCCCCCGGGGCGAGCACGTGGACCGCACCGCCGTTCTCGAGGCCTCCTGCGACGTGCTCGTCCCGGCCGCGGTCGAGCACCAGATCACGGCTGAGAACGTCGAAGCGATCGACTGCGAGCTGGTGGTGGAGGCCGCCAACGGGCCCACCACTCCCGAGGCTGACTTGGTACTCGCCCGGCGCGGGATCGATGTCGTGCCCGACGTGCTGGCCAACGCCGGCGGAGTCACGGTCAGCTATTTCGAATGGGTCCAGGACCAGCAGAAGTACTCCTGGAACGGTGAGGAGATCGTGGCCCGCCTGCGGTTGCAGCTCCAGGAAGCGCTCGCGAGGGTGGTCGAGGCGCGCGCCCGCCACGGGGTGGATTGGCGCACTGCGGCGCAGTCGGTGGCGATCGAGCGGGTCGCGGAGGCGTCGCGCCTGCGCACGATCTACCCATAGCGACGCGCGGGCCCCTGCGCAACCGCCGGAAGGAGCGGGCAGTCTTGGTCCGCTCCGTTTGGGCGTCGGGTCGCGCCCCTATATTCGCCCTCTCGTGAGCGCCGCCCATCTCCACGTCCATTCCGAGTACTCCCTGCTCGACGGCGCCTGCAAGATCGACTCGCTCGCCGAGCGCGCCGCCTCCTACGGGCAGCCTGCACTGGGCCTCACCGACCACGGGGTGATGAACGGCGCCGTCGAGCACTACAAGGCGTGCAAGAAGCACGGGATCAAGCCGATCATGGGCTTCGAGGCCTACTACGTCGACGACCGCCGCACGGAGGCCGTGCGCTACGAACGCAACCACCTGACGCTGCTGGCCGGCAGCGACGAGGGCTTTCGCAACCTCGTCAAGCTCACCAGCGCCGGCTTCCTCGAGGGCTACAAGCGGGGCAAGGCCAACGTGGACATGGAGCTGCTCTCGCGCCACTCGGCAGGGGTGATCGCGCTCACGGGCTGCCTGGCCTCGCGGCTCTGCCAGCGCCTGGTGGCCGACAACCCGGCCGAGGCCCGTGCCCACGCCGACGAGCTGCTGCAGGTCTTCGGCTCCGACAACGTCTACTTCGAGGTCCAGAAGAACGGCCTGGCACCCCAGGACAAGGCCAACGAGGGCATCGTGCGCATCGCCCGCGAGGTCGGCCGGCCCGTGGTGGGCACCGCCGACGTCCACTACCTGGGCCGCGACGACTACCACAACCACTCCGCGCTGCTGTGCGTCCAGACCAAGAGCACGATCAAAGAGCCCAAGCTCAGCTTCGATACCAACGAGTTCTACCTCAAGGACTCAGAGGAGATGGCGGCCTCTTTCGCCCAGTGGCCCGAGGCGGTGCCCACGTCGCTGGAGATCGCCGAGCGGTGTGAGGTGGAGCTCGAGCTGAACAAGACGCTCATCCCCACCTACGAGACGCCGGAAGGCGAATCGGAGGGCGAGTACCTGCGGCGCCTCGCCACCGAAGGGATGCAGCGCCGCTACGGGGCCCCGGCGCCGGCCGAGGCGCTCGAGCGCCTGGACATGGAGCTCGAGGTGATCGGGCGGATGGGCTACGACGCCTACTTCCTGATCGTGTGGGACTTCGTCAAGTACGCCAAGGACAACGGCATCGCGGTCGGCCCGGGGCGCGGATCGGCGGCGGGCTCGATCGTCTCCTACTGCCTCAACATCACCGAGGTCGACCCGATCGCCTACGGACTGCTGTTCGAGCGCTTCCTCCACCTCGAGCGCGTGTCGATGCCGGACATCGACATCGACTTCTCGGTGCGCGGGCGCGACCGCGTCATGCGCTACGTGGCGGGCAAGTACGGCAGCGAGTCGGTGGCCCAGATCGTGACCTTCGGCAAGATGCTTCCCCGCGCGGCCACACGTGACGCCGCGCGCGTGCTCGGCCTCGACTACGGCACCGGCGACCGGCTGGCCAAGCTGATCCCCGAACCGGTGATGGGCCGTTCCAAGTCCTTCGAGGCGTACCTCAAGGAGGAGCCTGAGCTCAAGCGCGCCTACGAATCCGAGCCCGACGCACGCCAGGTCATCGACACAGCCCGGGGCCTCGAGGGGATCGTGCGCAACGCGTCGATCCACGCCGCCGCGGTAGTGATCGCCGACCGGCCACTGACCGACATCGTCCCGCTCCAGCTGGCCGAGGACCGCGGCGCCTCGGTCGACGGGCAGCGCGCCTACCGCACGGTCACCCAGTACTCGATGAAGCCGATCGAGGAGATCGGCCTGCTCAAGATGGACTTCCTGGGCCTGCGCAACCTCGACGTGATCGAGGACTGCCTGGACATCCTCGAGCGCTCCACCGGGGAGCGCATCGACATGTCGGCGCTACCCCTGGACGATCCGAAGACGTACGAGATGATGGCTCGCGGGGACTCGATCGGCGTTTTCCAGTTCGAGTCCGAGGGCATGCGCGAGACCCTGCGCAAGGTGCGCCCCAACGAGTTCGAGGACCTCGTCGCGCTCAATGCGCTCTACCGCCCTGGTGCGATGGCCTACATCGACACATACGCACGCAACAAGCGCAATCCTGAGGCGATCGAGTACCTCGACGAACGGCTCCGGCCGATCACCGAGAAGACCTACGGGGTGCTGCTCTACCAGGAGCAGCTGATGCAGATCGCGAAGACGATCGCCGGCTTCACGGGCGCTGAGGCCGACGACCTGCGAGCGGCGATCGGCAAGAAGAACCGCGAGGCCATGGCCGGCCTGCGTGACCGCTTCTTCGAGGGCGCCGCCGCCACCGGGACCCGCCCGAGCATGATCGCGGACCTGTGGGCGACCAACGAGGCGGCCGCCGACTACTCGTTCCCTCGCGCCCACGCCGCGTGCTACGCGCTGATCGCCTACCGAACCGCGTGGCTCAAGGCCAACCACCCGGCCGAGTACATGGCCGCGCTCATCTCCTCGGTGATGTCGACCAAGGACAAGGTGCCCTTCTTCGTCGCCTCCTGCGAGGAGATGGGGATCGAGGTGCTGCCGCCCGACGTGAACGAGTGCGGGCACACCTTCGTCACCGCGGGCAACAACGTGCGCTTTGGCCTCGACGCCGTGAAGAACGTGGGCTCTTCGGCGGTCGACGCGATCATCGCGGCCCGCGATGAAGGCGGCCCGTTCTCCTCGATCTGGGACTTCTGCCGACGGGTCGACTGCCGCTGCGTGAACAAGAAGGCGACCGAGGCGCTGATCAAGTGCGGTGCGCTTGACTCGACGGGAGCCACCCGCGCGGGCATGCTGGCCGTGCTCGAGCAGGCTCAGGGCTCCGGCCAGAAGACCCAGCAGGATGCTGCGCTGGGCCAGGCCTCCATCTTCGACCTCGAGGAGCCGGCGCCCGCGGGTGCGGCGCCCGGAGGAGCCTTCGGCGCTCCGGACCTTCCCGTGCCCGCGATTGCCGACGAGCGCGCCCAGCTCAACGAGTGGGAGAGGGAGACGCTCGGCCTGTTCCTCTCGAGCCACCCGCTCAAGGAGGTGCGTGCCGCGATGCGAGCCCGGGTGCACTGCACGCTCGCCGATCTCAGCGAGAAGAAGGACAACGAATGGGTCACGATCGGCGGGATGATCACCGAGTGCAAGAAGATCCGCACGCGCAAGGGCGACACGATGATGTTCGCCACCCTCGACGACCTCACCGACAGCGTCGAGATGCTCGTCTTCAAGGCCGACAGCACCGCCAACGCCGACATCCTCGAGGTGGACCAGCTCGTGATCGTACGTGGCCGCGTGGAGCACAAGGAGGCGGGCGAGATCAAGTTCATCGCCCAGGACGTCGAGGCCTTCGAGCCGACGCCCGAGGAGGTCGTGGCCGCAGAGGCCCTCGCAGCCGTCGAGCCGGTGGCCAAGCGGGTCACGATCGACGTCGACCCCGGCGTGCCCGACAGCTTCCTCGACGAGCTGCGCGACATCTGCCGCAACAACCCGGGCGACCATGAGCTGCTGCTCGTGGTGGGTCGCCGCTCGCTGCTGCTGGGCGAGACCTACCGGGTCGCCGCCAACGGGGCGTGCTTCGCGGAGCTGGAACAGCTTCCCGGCACCGCGCGCCGAGCCGCGGCCTGAGCCTGAGCCGCGATGGCCGGCGCATCTGCGGGTCCTCGGTTGCTTGCGTGCTCGCGCACGCGGCGCTCCCTACGTCCCCACAGCTGCTTGGCCCTCTCGGCTCAGGGCACCATGGGCGCGGCTACACTGACGCCCGTGGAGAGCGCGTCCGTCAACGCCGCTGAGCAGCATGAGTGCCGGCAGTGCTGCACGTTCTGCGACCGGGTCGTTCACCCCTCCGGGTGCATCGAGTCGGGCTGTGCGTACCTCTATCTCTTCGACGACGAGGAGACCGGGCAGCGTTTCATGGGCTGCATGAACAAGGTCTTCCGCGCGGAGATCGAAGTCGAGGCCTTCGAGCAGGCCCAGCGCACCCGCCACGGCTTCGGCGGAGTGAAGATGACGGGCCGTCCGATCCCGCAGTGCCGCACCTCGGTCGAGAAGGCCTACGGTGGCTACGGCGAGCCCTTCGACTGTGTCAACCCGCGCTTCTTCGACTCGCCGGTCGAGCCCGATCCGGCGTTCGATCTACGCGACCGTCTATAGAGATCCGGCAGCTCAACTCGATGCGCGGCGCTTGCGTGCCCTGAGCCCGTTGGCCCGGAACTTCCGCGCCCGGTCCAGGTCCTCCTTCGCCGGCGCCTTTCCCTCCACGCCCGGCCCTTCGAAGATTGCCGGCAGGCCCTCGAAGCGCGGCTCCGACAGGAAGGCCCCGCAGCCGCGGGCGCCCAGCTCGCCGTCGCCCAGCGGGGCGTGACGGTCGCGGTTGGAGCCGAGCGGTGTCTGAGAGTCGTTCACGTGCAGGCAGCGCAGGCGGTCCTCGCCCACCAGCGAGACACAGCTGTCCATGACTTCCGTCAGGCCGTCGGCGGTGCGCACGTCGAATCCGCTGGCCAGCAGGTGGCAGGAGTCCAGGCACAGGCCGAGGCGGTCGTGGCCGCCCGCCCGCTGCACGAGATCGCCCAGCTCCTCGAAGGAGCGCCCGAGCGTGTTGCCGGCTCCCGCGGTGTCCTCGAGCAGCAGCGGGCAGCTGTCGGACTCCTCGAGGGCGAAGCGCAGCGCGTCGCCCACCCGCTCCAGCGCCTCGCCGTGCGGCTCTCCCACCGTCGAGCCGGGGTGTAGCACCACGCCGGCAGCTCCGATCGCGTCGCCCATCCGCAGCGAGTGCACAAGCGAGGCGAGCGACTTCTCGCGGATGTCGGGATCCTTCGAGGCGCAGTTGACGAGGTAGACGGCATGGATCACGACCGAGCGGATCGGGCCGCCGTCCATCAGCTCCAGGAACGCGGCGATGTCGTCGTCCTTCCACCGGGTGGGGCGCCACATCCGGGGCGACTGGTTGAAGACCTGGATCGCGTCGGCGCGGTTCTCGACTCCCCGGGCGTGCGCGTTCACCAGGCCGCCCGCCGTAGATACGTGGGCGCCGATTAGCATCGAGGGATGGCCGGGCCGGACAACGGGAGCATGAGGGTGAGGTTCGCGCCGTCCCCGACAGGGGCGCTGCACATCGGTGGCGCGCGCACGGCACTCTACAACTGGCTCCTCGCCCGCAAGGAGGGCGGAGCCTTCGTGCTGCGCATCGAGGACACGGACCGCGACCGGTCCACTCCCGAGAACGTGGAGCAGATCCTCGACGCCCTGCGCTGGCTCGAGCTCGACATCGACGAGGGCCCCATCTCGCAGGCCGAGCGCGCCCCCCGCCACCGCGAGCAGATCGATCGCCTGCTCGCCGACGGCCACGCCTACGAGGACGAGGGCGCCGTGCGCCTGCGCGTCCCCGGCGAAGGCGAGACCGTGGTCGAGGACGTGATCAGGGGCCAGGTGAGCTTTCCGCACGCCTCGATCGACGACTTCGTCATCGCCCGCTCCGACGGCAGCGCTCTCTACAACCTGGCCGTCGCCGTCGACGACCTCGACATGGGGATCACCCACGTGATCCGCGGCGCCGACCACCTGTCGAACACTCCCCGTCAGGCGATGGTCCTGAAGGCCCTGGGCGCTTCGCCACCGGTATATGCCCACCTGCCCCTGCTGCATGGCACCGATCACAAGAAGCTCTCCAAGCGCCACGGCGCGGCGTCGGTCCAAGAGCTGCGCGAGGCGGGCTACCTGCCCGAGGCCGTGCGCAACTACATCGCCCTGTTGGGCTGGGGGCTTGACGCCTCGACCACCTTCATGACCACCGAGCAGCTGATCGAGGGCTTCTCCCTCGACCGCGTCTCGAAGTCCCCGGCGACCTTC
Organism: Thermoleophilaceae bacterium; assembly: GCA_013812005.1. Taxonomy (GTDB): domain Bacteria; phylum Actinomycetota; class Thermoleophilia; order Solirubrobacterales; family Thermoleophilaceae; genus JAAYBF01. Next base: position 3,865 of record JACCUE010000320.1, on the reverse strand, counting down.
GAGGAGCAGAAGCTGCGCTGGATGAACGGCCGCTACATGCGCGAGCTGGCGCCGAGCGAGCTGGCGGATCGGCTCGAGGCTCTGTTGGGGCGCGACGGGCTCGAGGATGCCGCCGCGGTCGCCCAGGAGAAGCTGCAGACGCTGGCCGACTTCTGGCCGCTCGCCGGCTTTCTCGTGGAGCGCCAGCCGATCGACGAGGGCGCGTGGAAGAAGGTGATGGGGGAGGGTGCGCGTGAGCGCTTGGAGGCCGTCCGCGACGCGCTTGCATCGCTCGACTCGTTTGACCAGGAGAGCATCGAGAGCGCCCTCCGCGGGCTTGTCGACCGGTTCGGGGTCAAGCCCAAGGAGGTGTTCCAGCCGCTTCGCGTGGCGATCGCCGGCAGCACCATCTCCCCGGGGATCTTCGAGTCGGTGGTCGCGCTGGGCCGTGAAGAGACCCTCGGGCGAGTCGACGACGCCCTCGCGCGCCTCGCGTCACCTGCGTAGCGCCTCTCAACCTTCGCCGCAGGCTGCCGATAGGAATGGCGACCGGCCCCACGAACGGCAGGGAGCGCCAGGTAATGCAAACAGCACTCATGACGACGACGCCAGCCCATGCCGCGAGCCGTGGAGAGCGTCCCAACGAGGGGCACGGCCGCCGGCTCACCGCCGCGTTCGAGGCGCTCGAGGCCTTCCCCGCGCTTGCCGAGTCGCGCGACCGTGTGCTGCGCCTCGTGCGCGAGGAACGTAGCTCCAACTCCAAGGTGGTCTCCGCGATCGAGTCCGACGTGGCGCTGGTCACCACCGTGTTGCGAGTGGCGAACGCTCTGGCCTCCAAGCAGAAGGGCAAGATCGGTGCGGTACCCGAGGCCGTGGCGCTGATCACCCCCGAGGGGGTCGAGCACCTCGCAAGCCGGGCCAAGGTCTTCGACTTCTTCGAGCGCACACCGGGTTGGGACGCTGCTCCCGAGCGTTTCCGCCTGCACGCCGTGGCCACTCAGGCCGCCGCCGATCGGCTGGCGCGTGAGCTCGACTACTCCCAACACGACGAGCTGCTCACCTCCGCGCTCCTCCACGACATCGGAAAGCTGGTGCTGCTGCACGCCTACCCCGCCTACCCGGGCCAGATTCACGGCGACGCGCGCACGCCGGAGGCCCGCCTTCACCGTGAGCGGCGGGAGCTCGGCGTGGACCACGCGCTGGTCGGAGGAGTGCTCGCCCGCCGATGGGGGCTGCCCAACTCGCTGGCCACGGCGATCGAGCGCCACCACTCCGACGACGCCGAGGGGCAGGCCGCCATGGTGCGGCTGGCCGACATGCTGGCCCACTACGGCCACGGTGAGGCGGTTGACCGCAACGCCCTGCTCGCCGCCGCCCGCGCGCTGGAGATGACCCCGGCCGGTCTGCGGGAGCTGATGTACAACCTTCCCTACGCCGGCAACGGCAAGCGCCACGTGGATCCCTGCCCGCTATCCACCCGCGAGCTGGACGTGCTCAAGAAGCTCGCGCTCGGCAAGGTCTACAAGCAGATCGCGCACGACCTCGGGCTGTCCACCAGCACGGTTCGCACGCACCTGCACAACACCTACGCCAAGCTGGGCGCCGGTGATCGGGCCCAGGCTGTGTTGATCGCCACCGACCGCGGCTGGCTCTGAGCGCCGCGATAGCCGGCGCCTGGCCGAGTCATCGCTCGTTTGCCTGCTGAAGCAGGCGTCGCTCACTGCTTCCTCGGTCAGGCTTGGCTCTCGCGGCGCTCAGTCTTCGGGGGTCGGCAGGGGAGCGCGGACGATCACGGTGCTGCCCTCTGCGGTGCTTTCGATCTCCAGGCTGCCGTGCAGCAGCTCGGCGCGCTCCCGCATGCTGGCCAGTCCGATGTGCCCGGGTTCGGTGCTCTCGAGGGGATCGACTTCTCCGAAGCCGCTGCCGTCGTCGACGATGGACAGCTCGATGCGCTCGTCACAGCGCAGCGCGATGCTCACATGACTGGCCGAGCCGTGCTTGACCGCGTTCGTCACCGCCTCCTGGGTGATGCGAAACAGGTCTCCCTCGGTCTGCGAGGGCAGCTCGTGAGGGTCGATCTGCAGGCTGGTGCGCAGGCCGTAGCGGCGCTGCCACACCGGAAGGCAGCGCTCGAGGGCGGCCCCGTAGCTCATCTCCTTGAAGGCATAGGGGCCCAGGTCGATCATCTCGTCGCGCAGGCTGCGCACGTTTCGCTCGGTGATCGCGCGGGCCTCGGCGAGCAGCTCGCCCGTCCTCGGAGCCCCTTCGCGGTCGGCCTCGCGGCGGGCGGCCGCGAGCGCCATGTCGAGACCGACCATCTCCTGTACCGGTCCGTCGTGCAGGGCCTCTGAGATCTGGCGCCGGATCTCGCCCTCCCGGCGCATCGTTCGCCGGGTGAGCTCGCGGGCGCGGAGGCGGGACGCGCTCTCCGCTGTCCGGAACCCCCCGACCAGGGCGGCGGTGGAGAGGGCCGCCGCGGTGAAGATCACTTCGTAGAACACCAGCAGGCGCCCCTGCACCTGTCCGCCACCGGTGAAGATGCTGACTCCGACCAATCCCGCGCAGGCGAAACCGGCCACCAGCAGACCGAGGCGCTCTCCCTGGAAGTGCGCGTGCACGGCGAGGAAGGCGATCGCCATGAAGCGCACGGCCGCGTAGGTCTCTTGGGCCACGAGCTCGATCGTGATCAGCATCAGCATGTCGCCGATCGCCACAAGCGGGGTGAGGGCCAGCGCAGGCGCGCGTCGCGCCAGCAGCAGGTTCACGAGGCTCCAGGGCAGGGCCACACCGGCCAGCACCACGGCCAGGCGCCCCCAGTAGGGAAAGCCGAGAGCCACCACCAGAGCGACCGACATCAGCGTCAGCCCGAGCCGGGTCCACGCGAAGGTCACGAGCGGCCGGCTCGACTCGATCGGAACCCGCCGCAGCGTTGCCCCGCCGTCGGCGGTCATGGACCGCTCACGCCATAGCTCCGCTGCGCCGGCGAAGTATGAGCGCTGCGGCCGCGGCGGCACCTGCGGTGTCGATGGCGACGTCGCGGGGCGTGCCCGTGCGGCCGTCGACCGTGAGCTGGTGCAACTCGTCGGAGACGGCGTAGGCCACCGCGATGGCGAAAGCCACGCCGACGGCGGTTCCAAGAGGTAGGCGGGGCCGGAGCGCTCGCCACCACAGACCGAGCAGTAGCGCGTACGCCAGGAAGTGGGCGAGCTTGCGGGTGAGGAAATACGCAAGGCCGCGATCGACGTCATCTCCGGGCATGGCCGACAGCGCGAAGATCAGCGCCATCAGTAGCAGCGGCGCCAGCCAGGGCGAGGCCTGCCGGAGGAGCCGGTGCATGGCCGTAACCTAGTGCTCCACGGCACTACACTCGCCGCGGGTGCTGGCGATCAGCTCGAAATCCCCCTACGCGGTTCGCGCGCTCTCAGAGTTGGCGCGGCGCGGCTCTGACCAGCCTGTACCGATCGGCGAGATCGCCAGGGCGCGTGACATCCCCGTCCAGTTTCTCGAGGGACTGTTCGCCACCTTGCGGCGCGCCGGAGTCCTGCAGAGCCACCGAGGCGTGAAGGGCGGCTACCTCTTCGCGCGGGAGCCGGCCGATGTGACGGTGCTCGAGGTGGTGGAGCTGCTGGAGGGGGAGCTCGGGGACCCGGCTCTCGATCGGGTGTGGGGGGACGCGGTGGGGGCTGTGAGGGGGGTGCTGGCGCGAACCACCATCGCCGACATCGCGGAGCGCGAGGCCAGGGAGGCCGGCTCGCCCATGTACTACATCTAGCCGGCGTCGACGGCGATCAGAAGAGACGGATCAGGACGTTGACCAGCACGGTGAGGCCGACCGAAAGCAGGATCGACCCCACCAGGCAGCCGGGCATGAAGCGGACCTGAGTGC
>JACCUE010000316.1 GCA_013812005.1 Thermoleophilaceae bacterium | reverse complement strand
CCTCCGGGATGCCGAGGTCCTCGTAGGTCTTCTTGATCTCGGCGGGGACGTCGTCCCAGTTGTCGAAGCGGCCGGCCTCGGGCGGTGAGTAGAGCACCAGCTCGTCGAGGTCGAGGTCGGAGAGGTCGACGCCCCACGTCGGCACGGGCTTGCGCTCGAAGATCTCGTAGGACTTGACGCGCATCTCGCGCATCCAGTCGGGCTCGCCCTTGATCTTGGAGAGCTCCTCGATCACCCCGCGGGACACGCCCTTCGCGGCGATCAACTGGCCCTGGTCGTCCTCGACGATGGGGCTCGGCTTGGCGATTCGAGAAGGCTTCGAAGTCATCTTGTCGGTGGCTGCCATGGGGTCCCTCGTTCGGGTCAAGTGATGATGCGTTCGGCTGCGCTTGCTCTCCGAATTCCGTCCTGCGCAGTCGGATATGGATTGTACCAATCGAGCCCGGCATCCTCGAAGGCCTACGCGAAGGGCGTATTAGGCTACCCTAACTCCCTGTGTCGCGCCGCTCTCTGATCATCGTCGCATCGATCGTCGCGCTCACCGTGGTCGGCGCCTTCGTCGGCGTGGTGGTCGCCACCTCGGGCGGGGGCGACCAGCTGACCGTCTTCACTGCGCGCTCCCACTACGGCGACGAGAAGCCGTTCGAGGCCTTCGCGGCCGACCAGGGCACCGATCTCACCCTCTTCGGCGGATCCGCATCAGAGCTCTTCGAGCGCCTGGACAGCGAGGGCGACCAGACGCAGGGAGACCTCCTGATCACCGTCGACGGCGCCAATCTGTGGCGTGCCGAGGAGGCCGGGCTGCTGCTGCCCCTGGACTCCGCCATGCTCGACCGCAACGTGCCCGAGTCGCTGCGGCAGCCCGAGGGGCAGTGGTATGGCCTGACGCTGCGCGCCCGCACGATCATGCGCTCGACGGAGCGTGTGGGCGAGGACGACGTGACCACCTACGCCGGCCTGGGCGATCCGCGCTGGAGGGGCCGCGTGTGCCTGCGCTCGGGCACCAGCGAGTACAACGTCTCGTTCGTGGCGGACCGCATCGCAAAGGACGGTGAGGACGAGACCCGGCGGATGCTCGAGCGGTGGATGGACAACGACCCCACCATCCTCGGCTCGGACACCGACGTGCTGAAGGCGATCGCCGACGACAGCTGCGACGTAGGGTTCACCAACTCGTACTATCTCGGGCGCGAGCTCGAGGAGGACCCCGACTTCCCCGTGGCGCCGGTCTGGGCCGACCAGGAGGGCCGCGGCACCCACGTGAACCTCTCCGGCGTGGCGGTGGTGAAGGCCAGTGACCGGCCCGATGAGGCGCGCAGGCTCGTCGAGTACCTGACCGCGCCCGCCCAGCAGAAGGTCTTTGCCCAGAACAACCACGAGTTCGCGGTGGGCCCGGACATCGAGTCCACCCCCGAGATCGCGCAGTTCGGAGCGTTCAAGCGTGATCCGATCGACGTGTCGGGCGCCGGCGCCCACCTGGAGGATGCCGTCCGGATGATGAACGACGTGGGGTGGGACTGAGGATGGCATCAAAGGGGGGCACCGCCCCCCTTTGCAACCGATGACATCAAAGGGGGGCACCGCCCCCCTTTGCAACCCCCCGGGAGCCCGCGCCGGGCGCCTCCGCCGCCCTGACGGCTGGACTGCCCTGACGGTGGCGGCCGCCGCCCTGGTGGCCGCGCCGCTGCTCGTGCTTCCTGCGAGCTTCGTTGCGGCGCCCGACGCGCTGTCGGACTTCTCGGGCCTGCTGCCGGAAGCGGCGGTGGCCACCGCGATCCTGCTCGTCGGGGTCGGGATCGGGACGCTCGTGCTGGGCACCGGGCTGGCCGCCCTGGTCTCGTTCTTCGACTTCCCCGGTCGCTCCTGGATCGAGTGGGCGCTGGTCCTGCCGCTCGCCATGCCGGGGTACGTGTTCACCCTGTTCGCCCTCGGCGCCTCGGATGCCTTCGGCGCGTCCTGGCTGCACGTGCGCTCGCCCCTGGGAGCGGTGGCGGTGTTCACGCTCGTGCTCTACCCGTACGTCTACCTGCTCGTGCGCAGCGCCTTCCTCGCCCAGGGCCCCGAGCTGCTCGAGGCCGCCCGCGGCCGTGGGCTGTCCCGGAGCCAGGCGATCGTGCGCGTGGCCGTGCCTCTGGCGCGCCCGGCGATCCTCGGCGGAGTGGCGCTGGCCCTGATGGAGTCGATGGCCGACTTCGGCACGGTCAACCTGCTGGGCCTACAGACCTTCACCAACGCCATCTACAAGGTCTGGTTCGGCGCCTTCGACCGCGACGCCGCGCTGCAGCTCGGCACGCTGCTGGTGTCGATCACGCTGACCCTGCTGCTGCTTGAGCGCCTCTCGCGTGGCCGTGCCCGCTACACGCAGGACGGCGCGCGTGGAAGGGCGCAGACCCCTGTGCGACTACGCGGGCCGCTGGCCGCCCTGGCGCTCGCCGGGCCGCTCCTGCTCGTGGGCCTGGTGGTCGCCGCCCCGCTCGCCCAGCTGGCGGTGTGGTCGGTCAGCTCGATCGCGGACGGCCGGCTGGTCCCTGAGTTCGCCGCATCGGCGCGCAACAGCCTGATGCTGGCCGGCATGTCGGTCGTGCTGGTGGTGGGTGCGGCGCTGGTCCTGGCCTACGGCCGCAGGGCGAGCCGGTCTGCGGTGCCGGCGGGCGCGGTGCGCGTGGCTACCATCGGCTATGGCCTCCCCGGGTCGGTGGTCGCAGTGGCGGTGATCGTGCCCTTGGGATGGCTCGACCACCGCCTCGACGACGTCGCCGGCGTGGGCCTGCTTCTCACGGGCACCGTCATCGGACTCTTCGCCGCCTACACCGTGCGCTTCCTCGCTCTCGCATACCAGTCGGTGGATGCCGGACTGGAGCGCGTGCCTCGCTCCCTCGACGAGGCTGCCCGCGGCCTCGGCTCTGACCGGCTCGACGTGCTGGCACGGGTGCACGTGCCGATGATCTCGGGTGCGATGCTCACCGCAGCCCTGCTCGTGTTCACCGAGGTGATGAAGGAGCTGCCGGCAACGCTGTTGCTACGCCCGCTCGGCGGGGACACGCTGGCTGTGGCTGTCTGGCAGTCGACCGCGGAGTCGCTGTATGAGACGGCCGCGCTGCCCGCCCTGCTGATCGTGCTGGTGGGCCTCGCGCCGGTGGCCGCCCTCATCCGCCTCTCGCGCCGGGCCGCCTGATGGGCGTCCTCGTGGAAGGAGTGCGAAAGGCGTTCGGCTCGACCCGGGCCGTGGGCGGGGTCGACCTCGAGCTCGCCGACGGCGAGATCGTGGCCGTGCTCGGGCCGTCCGGCTGTGGCAAGACCACCCTGCTGAGGCTGATAGCGGGCTTTGAGTCCCCCGACGCCGGCACGATCTCCCTCGCCGGGGAGAGGGTGGCCGGACCCGGGTGCTGGACGCCCCCCGAGGGGCGACGGGTCGGCATGGTGTTCCAGGACTACGCGCTTTTTCCCCACCTCGACGTGCGCGCCAACGTGGCCTTCGGCCTGGCCCGCCGGTCGCGTGACGAGCGCGAGCGCCTGACCCAGCGCACGCTCGAGCTGGTGGGCCTCCACCACAAGCACGACCGGTATCCACACGAGCTCTCGGGAGGCGAGCGCCAGCGCGTGGCACTGGCCCGGGCGCTGGCTCCCGAGCCCGCGATCGTGCTGCTCGACGAGCCCTTCTCGAGCCTCGACGCCACGCTTCGCGCATCGCTGCGGCGGGAGGTCGAGCTGATCCTGCGCGACGCCGGCGCCACCGCGCTGCTGGTGACCCATGACCAGGAGGAGGCGCTCGCGCTGGCCGACCGCCTGGCGGTGATGCGCTCGGGCGAGCTGATGCAGGTGGGTCCCCCCGAGGAGGTGTATGCCCGCCCCGCGGGCCGCTGGACGGCCCAGTTCGTGGGAGAGGTCAACGTCCTGTCGGGGGTGGCCCGCGGCACCGGGGTCGAGACGGAGCTGGGCAATCTCGATCTGGCCGGCCCGGCGGAGGGCCGCGTGCACGTGGCGGTCAGGCCCGAGCAGCTCGAGCTGCTGGCGGGCCACGCCGCCAACGCCGAGGTGGTCGACCGCGAGTTCCGTGGCCACGACGTGCTCTACCGCTTGCGACACGAGGCCGGGCGCACGCTGATGGTGCAGCTGCCCTCCCTCGAGCTGTTCGAGGTGGGCGACCGCGTGTTCGTGCGGCCGGTCTCCTCGATGGTCGCCCCCGTGGTCGACTGAGGGCCCAAACGGGGGCTGTGCCCCTTTGTCTATCCTTCCGGCATGAAGCTCTACGTCTGTTATGGCACCTTCACCGCCACCCCCAGACCGGGTGGCCACCCCTGCGGCAACGCCTACCGCGCGCTCAAGGACGCCGGGCACGACCCCGAGGTGGTCAAGTCCTACGGGCTCGCGGTGCTGCCCGCCTTCCTCAATGCCACGAAGGGACGCAAGGAGGTCAAAGAGCTCACCGGCCAGTACACCGTGCCCGTGCTGGTCACCGACTCCGGCGAGGTGGTCAAGGAGTCCTCGACCATCGTGGGCTGGGCCGAGCGCAACCCGGCCGGCTCGCCCGCCGCCTGAGGCTCAGCCGCGCTCGGCGGGTGCGATGCGGCTCATCAGGGAGCGGGCCGCCTCGGTGGCCAGGTCGCGGTTGTGGCTACTCCGGCCAGGACGCGTCGCCGGTGGCGGCCCCGCGGGTGACCTTGAGGCTCAGCAGGGCGCACTTGCGCCGCGTGGGGGAGATGCTGATCCCCAGCAGGTCGACCACCCAGTCTGCGTCGAGTGAGCCGATCTGCTCGACCGGCATCCCGATCAGCTCTTCGCTGGCGATGGACGCCGAGGCCTGGGAGATCGCGCAGCCCTGGCCGTGGAAGCGCAGCTCGGCGACCTTGCCGTCCTCCACCCGTATGTGCACGCCCAGCTCGTCACCGCAGAGGGGGTTGTGGTCGTGCGCCTCGAGGTCGTGGGGCTCCAGCGTCCCGAAGTTCCGCGGGCGCTTG
>JACCUE010000311.1 GCA_013812005.1 Thermoleophilaceae bacterium | reverse complement strand
GTCGCGAGGTGCTCGCCGAGCCGCGGCTCGACCGCCCCGAAGACCCGGTCGGGCACGTCGGGCCGGTCCTCGAACGAGGGGTGCATCGGGATCGGCTCGGCGATCGGATCGCGGCCCAATTCGTAGGCGGCGACGGCGGGGCGGTAGTTCGCCGCGTGCACCTCGAGGCCCGCGAAGAAGGACTCGGCGTGCGTACGCTCGCCCGGCTCGCCCAGCGAGCCACAGGCCAGGGAGGTGGTCCAGCCCGCCCCCTCGAGCGCCTTGGCCAGGTAGCGGACCACCTGGGCCGAGCCGCCGCGGGGATAGAAGAGCAGACCCATGGTGACGCGGCGAGCCATGGGCGGGCAGCCTACTGTCGCGGGTCCGGTCGGCCGAAAGAACCGCGCTGACGGGCGGGGGTCGCTTACGAAGCGTCCAGTATCTCATCGAAGCGTTGAACCCCTCGGCTGAGAAGGCCCGGGCCGGGGTGGCAACCACGGTCGCGGCCCCAGGGAGTCCTATAATCGCGGCCGTCTTGCGAAGCTCGCGCGCCCTACGTGTCGCTGCCTGGGGCGCGGTTGCGGTCGGCGTCGCCGCCCCGCTCGCTCGCCATCGCCTCCGTCTGCCTGTGCCGGTGGTCACCGCGCTCAGCTTCCAGGCGCCCGCCGCGCTCGCGCTGGCCACTCCGCGCACCCGCGTGCGCGATGCCGGCATCTACGCGCTGCAGATGTGGGCCTACTACGCCCACTACGACATGCCCGATGACGACCCCGCCCGCCTGTTGGCCCGCACGCGGGTGGACTACCCGGTGAGGATCGACCGCTGGCTGGGAGGGGGCGAGCTGCCGACCGTCCGCCTGCAGCGCGCCCTCAGCACGCCGGGCGTCGTGCGTCCGCACGACCTCGCCCTCTCGTGGGTGCACTGGGTCTGGTTTCTGTTCCCGCACGGCACGCTGGCGTACATTCTCTGGCGCCGCCCCGAAAGCTTCCCGCGCTCGGCCTGTCTGACCGCCGCGACCTTCGACCTGGGGCTGGTGGCCTACTGGGCGGTGCCGACCGCTCCGCCGTGGTACGCGGGTGAGACAGGCCGCGTGCCGCCCGTGCGGCGGATCATGGTGGAGGCGGGAGAGCGATTCTGGAAGGTCCTCTGGCGCCCGCTTTACGATGGGTTGGAAGGCAACCCCTTCGCTGCCATGCCATCCCTTCACTTCGGCTCATCCGTGATGGCGGCCCGCGTGCTCTCGCAGGCGGGCCGCGGGCCTGGGACCATCGGCTGGATGTACGCGCTCACCCTGGGCTTCGGCCTCGTTTACCTGGGAGAGCACTACGTGATCGATCTGATCGGGGGGTTCGCGCTGGCGGAGGTGGTCCGTCAAGGCGCCCCCCACGCCCGGCCGGCCGTCCTGGCGGCGGCGCGGCAGATCCAAAAGCTGGAGCCCGGGGCGGCCTGATGGCCACCGACCAGCGGCGCCGGAGCACTGGGCCCGACTCGGAGACCACGTCCGCGGAGCGCGACGCGCAGGTCCAGAGAGAGGACGAAGAGGAGGACCTTCGGGTCTCGAGCCTGCTCTCCAACCGGCGCCAGATGGTGACGATGGGCGTGGTCTTCGTCCTGGCCGTCGCGGCGATCTACTTCGTGTTCCCGATGGTGTTGGGGCTCGAGGATGCGCTCGCGCGCCTGGGCGAGGCCACCTGGTACTGGATCGTGATCGCGGTCGCGTTCAACATCGCGGCGTTTGCGGCCTACGTGGCGCTCTTTCGCGGCATCCTCGGCGGGCGCCACGACGATGAGCTGCACCGGCGCCTCGGCGTGAAGGCCTCGTATGAGATCACGATGGCCGGGCTGGCCGCCACGCGCCTGTTCTCAGCCGCCGGAGCGGGGGGGATCGTGCTCACCTACTGGGCCCTGCGCAAGGCGGGGATGCCCCGCCGCCGGTCGGCGTGCCGGATGGTCGCCTTCCTCGTGCTCACCTACTCGGTGTACCTCGGGGCGCTGGTGGTGTTCGGCGTGCTGCTGCGCACCGGCGTCCTTCCCGGCGCGGATCCCGTGGGAGGCACGATCGTGCCCGCGGCTGTGGCGGGCGGGGCGATCGCGCTGCTCGGCGTGGTGGCCCTGATCCCGGGTGACTTCGAGCGCCGGCTCGGAGCGGTGACCGGGGAGAGCCGTTTGGCGCGGATCGCCGAGAAGCTGGCCACCGCCCCGGCCACTGTGGCCACCGGGGTGCGCACTGCTCTCGACTACGTGAGCCATCCCAGCCGCGGTGCACTCGCGATAGCCGGGGCCGTGGGCTTCTGGGCGGGCAACATCGGCGTGCTGTGGGCCAGCTTCGAGGCCTTCGGGGGCGACGTGCCTGTCGCCGTCCTGGTGCAGGGCTTCTTCCTCGGCATGGCGGCCAACCTGATTCCCTCGCCGGCGGGTGGCGTCGGGTCGGTCGACGC
>JACCUE010000284.1 GCA_013812005.1 Thermoleophilaceae bacterium | reverse complement strand
CCACGCCGTGGCCGGCCCGACCCGCACGCTGTGTCCCTACTGCGGCGTGGGCTGTGGCCTGATCGCCCACACCGAAGGTGGCCGCCTGCGCGAGGTGAGCGGCGACCGGCTGTATCCGGCCAACCGCGGCCGCACCTGTCGCAAGCCGCTGGAGCTGCGTCATGCCGTCCACGCGCGCGACCGCCTGACCGCGCCGCTCCTGCGCGCCCGCCGCGACGTGGGCTTCTCCCCCACCGACTGGGACCACGCCATGCCGGAGCTGGCCGGCCGGTTGCGCTCGATCATCGATCGTCACGGCCCCGAGTCGGTGGCCTTCTACATCTCGGGCCAGCTGCTGACCGAGGACTACTACGCCGTGAACAAGCTGGCCAAGGGCTTTATCGGCACGCCCAACCTGGACTCCAACTCGCGGCTGTGCATGTCATCGGCGGTCGCGGGCTACCGAGGCGCATTCGGCGCCGATGGGCCGCCGCCGGCCTACGCCGACCTGGCGCTGGCGGACACGCTGCTGCTTCTGGGCACCAACACCGCCGTCTGCCATCCGATCGTGTGGTCACGGATCCGCGACCGCCAGGCCGAAGGCGCCTTCGTGATCTGCGCGGATCCGCGTCCGACCCCGACCGCGCTCGCGAGCGACCTCCACCTGCCCCTGCGCCCGGGCACCGACCTGGCCCTGCTCAATGCCCTGCTGCACGTGGCCGAACGCGACGGTCTGCTCGACCAGCCCTTTCTGGAGCGCAGCACCTCCGGCTCAGAGGAGGCGCTGGCCACCGCGCGGGACTGGGACCCCGCCCGCGCGGCGCGGGTCTGCGGAGTGCCCGCCACCGACATCGAGGTAGCGGCCCACCGCTTCGCGGGCGCGGGCGCCGCGATGGCGCTGTGGTCGATGGGGGCCAACCAGTCCGCGGTGGGCACGCTGAAGAACCGCGCGCTGATCAACCTGTGCCTGGCCACCGGCCACATCGGCCGGCCCGGGTCGGGCCCGCTGTCGCTCACGGGCCAGCCCAACGCGATGGGCGGCCGCGAGACCGGCGGCCTGGCCGGGCTCCTGCCTGGCTACCGCAGCTGCGAATCGGACTCCGACAGGGCCGCGATGGAGCGCCACTGGCAGCTCAGGCCCGGATCGATACCCGCCATCCCCGGAGCCCCGGCGGTGGACCTCTTCTCCGCGCTGCGCGACGGCTCGGTCAAGGCGGTCTGGATCTGCGCCACCAACCCGGTGGTCTCGATGCCCGACGCCGCCGCGGTGCGCGCGGCCCTCGCCGCGGCCGAGCTGGTGGTGGTCCAGGACGCCCACCACCCCACGGAGACCACCGACCTGGCCGACGCCGTGCTCCCGGCCGCCGCCTGGCCCGAGAAGGAAGGCACGATGACCAACTCCGAGCGGCGGGTCGGGCTCGTTCGCCGCGCACTGGACCCGCCGGGGCAGGCGCTGGCCGACTGGCAGATCTTCGCCCGCTTGGCCACGGAGCTGGGGCACGGCCGGGGCTTTCGGTGGCCTTCCGCGGCAGCGGTGTACGACGAGTTCGCCGCCTGCACCGCCGGGCGGCCCTGCGACGTGAGCGGGCTTTCGCACGAGCGGCTGCGCCGCGAGGGGTCGGTGCAATGGCCGGCTCCGGCCGAGCCCGAGGACAGCGGCACCGAACGTCTCTACTGTGACGGGCGCTTTCCCACCCCCGATGGCCGCGCCCGGCTCGTGCCCACCCCCCACTCCGGGCCTGCCGAGCCGGCGGGCGGGGCGTGGCCGCTCACTCTCACCACCGGTCGCCTGGCCGATCAGTGGCACACGATGTCGCGCACCGGCAAGTCGCCCGTGCTGGCCGGCGCGGCCGGTGCTCCGACGGTGGAGCTGAATCCCGACGACGCCCGCGCGGCCGGGGTCACCGAAGGGCAGGACGCGCGGGTGGTGTCGCGGCGTGGAGAGGTCACCGCCCGCGCCGTGCTCGTGGAGGCGCTCCCGCGAGGCACCGCCTTCACCCCGTTTCACTGGGGGGACCTGCACGCGCCGGCCGGGGCCGGCGCGGTCAACCGCGTGACCATCGCCGCCACCGACCCGACATCGCATCAGCCCGAGCTCAAGGCCTGCGCCGTGCGGGTGGAGCCCGTCCGCGCACGGCAGCGACGGGGGCCCGGACGGACCCGCGCCCCCCGCATGGTGGTGGTGGGCACGGGCATGGCCGCACTGGCCACCGTCGAAGAGGTGCTTCGCCGCCGCGGGGGCGTTCGGGGGACGATCACAATGCTCGGTGAGGAGCCCGACCGCGTCTACGACCGCATCGGCCTGTCGCGCCTGCTGGCGGGCGCCTGCAGCCGCGCCAGCCTCGAGCTCAAGCCTGCCGACTGGTACGCCCAGCAGGGCATCGACCTTCACGGCGGCCGCCCGGTTACCGAGCTCGACACCGAGCGGCGGCGTGTGGTCGATGCCCGCGGCGAGACGCACTCCTACGACGCTCTGGTGCTGGCCACCGGCTCGCGGCCGTTCATGCCGCCCATCCCGGGCGCCGACGCCAACCACGTGCACCTGTTTCGCACGCGGGCCGACGTGGCGGCGATCGCCGCGGCCGCCCGCCGGCGTGCTGGCGCGGTAGTGGTCGGAGGCGGGCTGCTGGGACTCGAGGCCGCCGCCGGCCTGCTGGCGCGAGGCATGCGGGTGACAGCCGTGGAGGCGGCGGACCGGCTGATGCCCCAGCAGCTCGACGCGGGCGGCGCGGCCATGCTCCGCCGTGCCCTGTCCCGCATGGGGCTGGGTGCCGTGGTCGGTTCGACCGTCGACAAGATCACCGAGCACGAGGTGCTGCTCGGCGACGGCCAGGCGCTCGAGGCCGAGCTGGTGGTGGTGGCCGCAGGCTTCCGCCCGGAGGTGACGCTGGCACGCGAGGCGGGGGTGGCCACCGCGCGCGGCGTGCTGGTGGACGACGCCATGCGCACCGACGCCCCGGGCGTCTGGGCCGTGGGCGAGTGCGCGGAGCACCGGGGGACGGTCTACGGCCTGTGGGGACCGTTGGCCGAGCAGGCCCGGGTCGCCGGCGCTGCGGTGTGCGGCGACCCCGGCGGCTTCTCGGGCGCGGTGCCCGCAACGACGCTGAAGGTGGCGGGTGTCGACCTCTACGCGGGCGGCGCCCAGTCGGCCGGCACCGGTCAGGACGAGCTGATCTTCTCGGACGGGCGAAGCGGCACCTACCGCAAGCTCGTGCTCGACGGCGACCGGCTGGCGGGGGCGGTGCTGGTGGGCGACACGAAGGCCTCCCGCGAGCTGTCGGGTCTGCTGCGCAGCCACGA
>JACCUE010000252.1 GCA_013812005.1 Thermoleophilaceae bacterium | reverse complement strand
GGCGCAGGAGTGCTCCCGGAGGCGGGCTGGCCGCGACCGCGGGCGAGGTGCTCCAGGGCGGCGCGTTCCAGCGCTCGTTCAGGAGCACGCTCCAGGCGGATGTGACCGCGAACGTGGTCCGCAACGTGTGGGCCTACACGATCATCTTCTGCGGGCACTTCCCCGATCAGACCTACACCTTCAGCGAGAGCGAGGTCGAGAACGAGTCGCGCGGCGGGTTCTACGTGCGCCAGCTGCTCGGCGCCGCCAACATCGAGGGCAGCGCGCTCTTCCACGTGATGAGCGGCAATCTCGGCTACCAGGTCGAGCACCACCTGTACCCCGACATGCCGAGCACGCGCTACGCCGAGATCGCCCCGCGCGTGAAGGAGCTGTGTGAGCGTTACGACCTGCCCTACAACACGGGGCCGTTCCTCTCCCAGCTCGCGATGGTGCAGCGCACCATCCTGCGACTGGCCTTCCCGGGCGGCAAGCCGCGGCCCAAGCCGGGTCCCTACCGCGGCGACGGCAACGGCGCGGCGCCTGCGTCGACACACGACACGCGCAAGGGGCCCACGGGCGAGAACGGCTCGGGCCCGGAGCAGCCGACGGACGGCGTGCGCGTGGTGATGCCCGACGAGGATTGACCGTGGGGGCGCAGCTGCGGCCGGGGCCGGATCATGATCGAGGATCCGGAAGAGCCTGAAGGCGCCTGATCCCTAGGGTGTGGGTGATGCCCACGCCCCCTTCCACGCGCAGCGTCAAGATCGACAGCGACGAGCGCGGGGGATGGTCCTCGGATCGCCCCCGCCGCGACGGCGCGCCGCCACGCCCGGCCGATCTGGCGGTTCGCGGTCGCGTCCTGAGCCCGACCGAGGAGCTGCGCTATTCCCCGGGCAGCCTGCTCATGGTCGTGTCCGGTTCGCCACAGGACCGCGACGACTTCACCCTCCGCATGATCGAGGACCGTTCGTCGGTGCTCTCTCTCGACAAGGTCCGCGGCCTGCTGGCCGGCCGGGTGCCCGACGAGGAGATCGAGGAGCGCGCCGCGGAGCTGCTCGACGCCGCAGTGCTCAAGCGCCTGGAGGCCGGAGAGACGGTGGTCGTGCCGGCGGCGGGCGTGACCGCGCAGGAGCGCGAGCACTACGTGCGGATGGCTGCGCCGCACCGGCGTCCGTGCCACCTGATCCTGATCGAGGCCACGCGGGACCGCATTCTCGACGACGAAGCCCACACCGTGCTGAACAAGCTCCGCAGCGCTCTCGATGCCGGCCAGCTCGGCGCCGAGGGCTTCAACACCTCGCTTCGTCTCGGCGGCTCGTCGATCGGTCAGCTCAACCGGATCGCCTTCCGCCCGGCGCCCCGCGACGACTAGCGCCCCACGGGTCTCGGCGCCTCGTTGGCGGGATCGGGTCCCGCGTCACGCCCGGACCCGAACCCACCCGGCGGGAAATGCTCCCCTCGGGATCTCCCCGGCGTAGTCGGGGAACCACCGCCGCGCCACCCCTTCGGCCGGGCGGCCCTCGATCAGCGGCCGCAGGTCGGCGACTGTGAGCAGCACGCGCAGGGTCGCGCCGATCTGGAGGTCGGCGGCCGTCGGGCCTTCGCCCCCCATTGCGCCCTCGGCGATCAGCGCGTCCACGTGGTCGATCTGCGCCGGCAGGCCGGCGAGGTCCGCCGCCAGCCGCTCGGCGCTGATCCCGTGATACTTCCAGGTCCCGCGGAGGAAGCTGATCGCAAAGTCCGTGCCGGCGGGGTCGAGCGCCCCGCCGCCGCCGAAGGTGCCCATCGCCTCGGGGCGGAAGTGCAGCGCCCCCCACGGCAGCCGGCGGCCCAGATCCTGCAGCTCCTCGTCGCCCCAGCGCTCGGCCTCCCTGACGGCTTCGGCGATCGGCTCCGGGTACAGCGGCGGATCGGGCTCGATCTGCTCGAGCCGCTCGAGGATCGCGCAGGAGCCGTGCACGGGCTCGTCGCCAACCAGCAGCCCCGGCACGGTCGTGTTGGCCTCGCCGTAGACACGCGCCATCTCCTCGGCATGGGGACCGGGCGTGAGCGACACCTTGTCGTAGTCCAGCCCCTTTAGGCGCAGGGCGGCCTCAGCGGTCATGCAGGGATGCGACGGCGGCAGGACGTGAAGCGTGAGGGCGGGCGTGGTGGTCATCGCCGGACCTTAAGGCCTACCGGGCGGCCCGCGTGACAACCGGGCTCCGTCCCCGGCCGGGTCAGCGGGGGACGGGGCCACGCAGCTCGCGCCGCAGCCGCTCGATCGCGCGCTCGAGCTGCTCCGCGGTCGCGTCGCCGACAGTGCGGACCCCCACCTCGCGGTTGATCCACGCGTTCATCTCGCGGTGCCCCAGCCTGCGGGAGCGGGCGAGCTGGGACACCAGCGCCGCGCGCTCGTCGCGAAGGCGCTCCCGGCGACGGTAGGCGGGCTCCGGCTCGGGCTTCCCAGCCGCCTCGGTCTTCGCTGCGTGCACCGCAAAGGGGGTCGCAAACGCCGGACTGGCCTCGTCGGCGAACAGGTGAAGCGCGTCGCCCGGCGCCGTGGTGCCGGAGATCACGTCATCCAGCCGGGCGTTGGAGGAAAGCGCCACGAAGCCGTTCTCGGAAGAGGCGCGCTCTGCGGGCGCGTCACGCTCCTCGAGATCGGGTAGGAGCTCCAGGGCATGCCGGCGCTCCTCCTCCACCCGGGCGGCCAGCGCCTTGAGCGCCGGGTCTGCGGGGAGGAAGAGGAAGCTCATCTGTCGCCGGGGGGCGGGGGTGCGACGCACGAAGCGACCCACCACCTGGCGGAAGAAGAGCTCGGTGCGGGCCGGGGTGGCGTACACGCCCACGCGCAGGCGGGGGATGTCGACGCCCTCGCTGACCATCAGCACGGACACCAGCCAGCGCGCCGCTCCGGCGGCGAAGCGGTCGATCCCGGCGGACGCATCGGGGTCGTCGGAGGTCACGACGGCGGGGCGCTCCCCGGCTATCGCCGCCAACCGGTCGGCGATCTTCTGGGCGTGGGCCTTGTCGGCGGCCACCACCAGGCCCCCGGCGTCGGGGTGGCCCTCGGACCGGCACTCAGACAGCCGGGCGTCGGCGTCGCGCAGTACCTCGCCGATCCAGTCGCCCTCGGGGTCGAGCGCCGTGCGCAGCCGGCGGGCGGACTCCTGGCGGGGGAGGGCGACCTCGAAGTCGGCTCGCCGTGACCGGCCCTCCGAGGTCCACTCCATCTCCCCGCCATAGGCCATGAACGTGATCGGGCGGCACACTCCGTCGATCAGCGCGTCGGTGTAGGTATAGACGTGGTCGGCGCTGCTCACGCCCTCGTCGTCGTAGCGCACCCAGGGGATCGCCGTGTTGTCCGAGCGGAAGGGGGTGCCGGAGAGCAGCAGCCGCATCCGCGTCCCGGAGAAGGCACGCGCGGCTGTGAGGCCCCATGCCGCCAGCTCGCCCATGTGGTGGGGCTCGTCGGCGATCAGGAGGGTGCCGCGGGCGGCGCAGGCTCTCATGTGCACCTCTGGTCCGGCGGCCACCGTCTGGTAGGTCACGGCCACTCCGTGGCGATCGGCCGGCTCGGGGCCGTCGGCGTTGGGCCGGTGGGGCTCGAGGTCGATTCCGTGGCGCGCGGCGTCTGCCGCCCACTGGCGGCAGATGTGCGTGGTGGGCGCCAGCACGCAGACCCGCCGGACCAGGCCACGGCGCAGCAGGTCGTGGGCCGCGCGCAGACCGAAGGTGGTCTTGCCCGCCGCCGGGGTTGCGGACAGCAGGAAGCTTTGGCCTGGCGCCTCGTGCATCCGGTCCAGAGCGGCTTCCTGCCACGCGCGCAGCGGCCGGGCCACGGGCCAGGGCGCCGGGGCGCCGGGTAATGAGATGACGCTGAGAGCCTCCATGCCGGGCGCGGGAAGATAGGCGCCGGGGGGGTCGGAACTACGCGGGCGCCGGCGGGCCGCGCCGGCGCCCCTACGGACGGGGGTCCTGCTGTCGCACGAAGCGGGCCACGGTCACCGAGACCCATTCGCGAGTGGTCTCGGTGGGCGGCTCGGATAGGCCTCCGTGGCGGGCGTTCGGGCCCATCGCCACCAGGCGCTCGGCGTCCGCCGGCGCCAGTTCGATCTCGTATTCGACCGTGTGGGCCTCATCCGGCGCGAACCACGGCGCCAAGCGCTCCCACAG
>JACCUE010000250.1 GCA_013812005.1 Thermoleophilaceae bacterium | reverse complement strand
GCTCGCCACCGCCGGTGACCAGCTCGGCGTGTCCGGGCCTACGCTCGAGGAAGCCCTCCACGCGCTCGCGATGGCCGGCCGAGCTGAGCGGGCCGAGGTTGGTGTCGGGCGAGGTGGTGTCGCCCATCACGAACCCCTTGGCCTGGGCGGCCAGGCCGGCCACCACGTCGTCGTATACGCCCTTGCCGGCCAGCACGCGCGTGGCCGCCGTGCAGTCCTGGCCCGCGTTGTAGTAGCCGGTGCCTGCGACCGTCTCGAGCACGGTGTCCATGTCGGCGTCGTCGAAGACGACCACCGGCGCCTTGCCGCCCAGCTCCAGGTGCACGCGCTTGAGCGTGTCGGCTGCCGCCTTGGCGATCCACTTGCCCGTCCGAGGCGAGCCGGTGAGCGACACCATGTCCACGTCGGGATGGGTCACGAGCGTGGAGCCGGTCGGCTCGCCGTGGCCCGTGACCACGTTGAACACGCCCTCGGGGAAGAGGTCCGCCGCCAGCTCGGCCATCTTCAGAGCGCTCATCGGCGTGGTCTCCGCCGGCTTGAGCACGACGGTGTTGCCCGTGGCCAGCGCCGGGCCGATCTTCCACACCGCCATCATCAACGGGTAGTTCCAGGGTGCGATCTGGCCGATCACGCCGATCGGCTCGCGCCGGACGATCGAGGTGTAGCCCTCCAGGTACTCCCCCGCGGCCTTGCCCTCCATCACGCGGCAGGCGCCGGCGAAGAAGCGCAGCTGGTCGGCCATGGCGGGCACCTCGTCCCCGAGGAACGCCTGGCGCGGCTTGCCGGCGTTGGCCGACTCGATGTCCGCGATCTCGTCGGCGTTCTCCTCGATCCGGTCCGCGAGCTTGAGCAGCGCGGCCGAGCGCTCGGCCGGGGTGGTGGCGCTCCACGTCTCGAACGCGCCCTTGGCGGCGGCAACCGCGCGGTCCACGTCCTCCTCCGACGAGAGGGGCGCCGAGGCGATCACCTCACGGGTCGCCGGGTTGATCACATCTTCGCGTTCCCCGCCGGCGGGCTCGACGAGCTCCCCACCTATGAAGTTACGCAGCCGGGTCGTGTCGGCAGTCGCCATGTCTTCCTCCTACGTAGTGGTCCGTGTCGACCGGAGCACCTCGGCGACCGGCGTGAACTCCTCCCCCGTCCCCTCCGCGACAGGCAGGTAGGTGACCTTCCCGCCCGCCACGTTCACCCCGGGGCGCAGCCCGGGGTCGCGGGCCAGCGCACCCTCGAGGCCGAGGTCGGCCAGAGCCAGCACGTACGGGAGGGTCGCATTGGTGAGCGCATAGGTGGAGGTGATCGGCACCGCCCCGGGCATGTTGGCCACGCAGTAGTGGGTGATGCCGTCGATCTCGTAGGTGGGGTCGGAGTGGGTGGTGGGCCGCGAGGTCTCGAAGCAGCCGCCCTGGTCGATCGACACGTCCACGAGCACCGCGTTGCGCTTCATCATCGAGAGCTGCTCGCGCCTGATCACATACGGCGCCCGGGCCCCGTGCACCAGCACCGCGCCGATCACGAGATCCACGCGCGGCAGCATCTCCTCGACCGCCAGCACGGACGAGTAGACGGTGGAGGCCCGGCCCGCGAAGGCCACGTCGAGCTCGCGCAGGCGATCCACGTTGCGGTCGAACACGAACACGTCGGCCTCCATGCCGATCGCGATCGACGCCGCGTTGAAGCCCACCACCCCGCCCCCGATCACCATCACGTTGGCGGCCGCCACACCGGGCACGCCGCCCAGCAGCACGCCCCGCCCGCCGAGGGGCTTCTCGAGCATGAATGCGCCGGCCTGCGTCGCGATCTTGCCGGCCACCTCGCTCAACGGGGCCAGAAGGGGCAGGCGCCCATGCGTGTCCTCCACGGTCTCGTAGGCCACGCAGGTGGCGCCCGACTCGCACAGGCGGCGCGTGAGCTCGGGGTCGGGAGCCAGGTGCAGGTAGGTGAACAGCGTGTGCTCGGGGCGCAGCATCGCGACCTCGGCGGGCTCGGGCTCCTTCACGCCGAGCACCAGCTCGGCCCGGTCGAACACCGCCGCGGCGTC
>JACCUE010000236.1 GCA_013812005.1 Thermoleophilaceae bacterium | reverse complement strand
CCTCCGAGCGCATCGTCGCCCGCGGTGCCTGAGCACGGCCCCAGGTGGGCGCACCCGGGTCCGCGTGTCGCTACCGTTGCGCCGATGTCATCCTGGTCGCCCGCTCCACCGCCCCGTCCCCACGCGGGGCGCACGCAGCTCGTCCTCGCGCTGCTGGGCGCCCTGTCGATCGTGCCGCCCTATCTCGGGTCGGCGATCGGCCTGGTGCTGGACGTGCCGGCGAACGTGGAGGTCGTCGACCACGTCGTGCCGGGCGTCGCGATCGCGTTGGCGGCCGCGGCGGCGGCGCTGCTCGCTCGTCGGGGCGTGGAGGAGGAGCGCAGCCTCATGAGCCAGGCGCTCACCGGCTGGTGCTTCCTGGGCGGCCTGTGGCAGGCGGCGACCCACTTTCCCCTCGTGCTGGAGGGGGGGCAGGCGCAGGCCCCGTGGGCCGCCGTGGCGCTGCACTCGACCGCCGGCCCGCTGATCGCCGCGTTCGCGCTCTGGCTCACGTTCCGCCCTGCCGGGCGAGCCGCAGACTACGCCTGAGCGGACCGCCCGGCCTGCTCGGTGGCCGTTGGAACGCGACCCTTGGCGCCGGCGCCATTGCGTCCCGGCAGCGTAGGCGGCGGGCCGGCGAGCTTGTCGACCTCGTCGAGCACGAGCGTCTCGCGGGCGATGAGGGCCAGGGCGACACGATCGAGCGCAGCCCGTGAGGCGGTGAGCGCCGCGTGGGTCAGCTCCTCGGCCTCCTCCACCAGGCGGCTCGCCTCGGAGTCGATCAGGCGCGCTGTCTCATCCGACCACTCCGACTGCCCGCCGCGCCCCGAGGGCAACGCGCGTACCCGCTCGCTCATGCCGTAGTCGCAGACCATCATCCTGGCGATCTCGGCGACCCTGGCGAGGTCGTCCGACGCTCCTCCGCTGGACTCTCCGAGCACCATCTCCTCGGCCGCCCGTCCGGCGAGCAGCGTGGCCATCCGCTCGATCAACATCGAGCGCGGGTAGAGCAGGCGATCAGTCGCCTCGGGCAGCCACGCCACTCCCAGTCTGCGGCCCCGTGGGACGACGCTCAGCTTGTGCACGACAGTGTCGCGCAGGAGGATCCGCGCGACGAGTGCGTGGCCGGCCTCGTGGTAGGCGACAGCGCGGCGCTCCTCGTCGGACATGATCCGTCCGCTGCCGACACCCGACAGCGCACGGTCGAGGCCCTCCTCGACCAGGCCCATGTCGATGTCCCTCGAGCCGCGCCTGCCGGCGAGCAGAGCCGCCTCGTTGAGGACGTTCGCGAGGTCGGCTCCGGAGAGCCCGCGGGTGAGGATGGCCACGCGGTCGAGGTCCACGCCGGGGCCCAGGCGCTTGCCCTTGGCGTGGACGTCGAGGATCGCGCGGCGACCACGCAGATCGGGCAGATCGATCGTGACCTGGCGGTCGAACCGGCCAGGGCGGACGAGCGCCGGGTCGAGCATGTCCGCGCGGTTGGTCGCGGCGATCACCACGACGCCGGCCCGCCCACCGAAGCCGTCGAGCTCGATCAGGATCTGGTTGAGGGTCTGATCGGTCTCACGGCTTCCCGCGTCCCCGCCCCCGCCCCGCTTGGCGCCGATCGCGTCGATCTCGTCGATGAACACGATCGCCGGAGCGACGGCCCGCGCCTGGGCGAAGAGGTCGCGCACGCGGGCGGCGCCCTCCCCGACGAAGACCTCGGTGAACTCGGTGCCGGCCACCGAGAAGAAGACGGCGTTGGACTCTCCGGCGACGGCTCGCGCGAGCAGGGTCTTGCCACAGCCCGGCGGCCCGTTGAGGAGGAATCCGCGGGGGATATGCGCCCCGAGGCTGGTGAAGCGCTCCGGCTCGGTGAGGTAGTCACGGACCTCGGCCAGCTCGACCATCGCATCGTCCACGCCCGCGACGTCGGCGAAGGTGACCTGCTCGTCGCTCAGGGACCGCTGGCCGAGCGTGCGCCCGCGCATCGACAGCCGGCGCTGGCGCTCGGGCGCCTCCAGGATGCGCGTGAGGGCCTCCTGGAGCAGCGCGTGGTTGATCTCGCGCTGCCCCGAGCGGGCCGCCAGCAACCCGCCCTCGTTGACGACGTTGGCGAGATCGGCGCCCGTCATCCCGATCGCGCGATGCGCGATCGCCTTCAGGTCGACATCGAAGGCGAGCGGCTTGCCGGTGGCGTGGACCTTGAGGATCGCGAGGCGCCCGTGCTCGTCGGGGGTCTCGAGGCCGATGCTGCGGTCGAAGCGTCCCGGTCGCAGCAGCGCGGGGTCCAGGACGTCGGGCCGGTTGGTCGCGCCGACGACGATGATGCCCGCCGTCGTCGAGAAGCCGTCCATCTCGGCGAGCATGCCGGTCAGGGCCTGATTCTGCTCGTCGTTCGAGCCGGTCGCCACGGCCCCGGCTCCGGCGCCGCGACGGCTGCCGACGGCATCGATCTCATCGATGAACACGATCGCCGGGGCGTTCTCGCGCGCCTCGCGGAAGAGCTCGCGCATGCGGGCCGCGCCGACCCCGGTGTACATCTCGACGAAGTCCGATCCGGAGATCGAGTAGAACGAGGCCCCCGCTTCGCCGGCCAGCGCTCGCGCGAGGAGCGTCTTCCCGCACCCGGGCGGGCCGAAGAGCAGCACCCCCTTGGGCACCTGGGCGCCGACCGCCCTGAAGCGCTCGGGGTCCGCGAGGAACTGCGAGACCTCGCGCAGCTCCTTCACCGCGTCGTCCTGGCCCGCCACCTCGTCGAAGGTGGGCCCCCCTTCCTCCTTGGTCAGCAGGCGGGCCCCGCTGCGCACGCTGAACAGCCCGCTCCCGCTGCGGTAGGAGAAGATGAAGTAGACGAACACGATCACCAGGATCAGCGCCGGTATCAGCAGGGAGATGGGGCCGAAGAAGCGCTTGCTGCCCTGCTGATCGACGACGGTGGGAATGTTGTTCGGGATGAGGGTGCTCAGGAGCTCCGAGCGCAGGACCTCCGTCTTGAAGTACGGCGTGTTGTAGTCGCGTACCTCCTCGTCGCTCGTGACGTACTCGCCCACCACGTAGCCGTCCACGTCGAGGATGCGCGCGTTCCTGATGCTGTCGCGCTCGGCCAGGTCGATGAAGAGGTCGTAGCGCAGCGGGTCGCCCGACACGTGGGGTCGCGAGTACTCCAGGAACCCGACGTACGCGGCGAGCAGCACGAGGATGCTCAGGAGCGCCCACGTGCCCGCGGATAGCCGGGGCAGCCATCCGCCGGATTGACCCTTACGTTGGTCGGCGCCCATACGCCTGTCAGCCTAGTGCGTAGCGGTAGGGCG
>JACCUE010000229.1 GCA_013812005.1 Thermoleophilaceae bacterium | reverse complement strand
GCCGTGCTCGTGGGCTCGGGGAGCCACATCGATGCCGTCGCTCAAGCCCTGCAGGACAGCTCTGAGATCGAGCCCTTCGGCTTTGTGTCGCTCACACCGCGCCGCAGCGACGGCCTGCGTGACTTCGGATCGCTCGAGGCCCTCGAGCGCCACTTCGACACCTTCGACGAGGTGCTGATAGCGGACCCGGACTTTCCGCAGGAGGAGGCGGTAGAGCTGGTTGACCGCTGCCACCAGCAGGGGATTCGCGTGCGCGTGGCGCCCTCGACGATGGAGATCCTGATGGACCGCGTGGAGTTCGTGCCCGGACAGTCGCTCCCGCTCTTCGAGCTCAAGCCGCCGGTCTTCGAGGGCATCGACTTCGTGATCAAGCGAGGATTCGACATAGTCGGCTCGGTGCTCTTGATTGCGCTGCTTTCACCGGTGATGGCCGTCGCCGCTCTGGCGATCCGGTTGAACTCGCGCGGACCGATCCTGTTCCGCTCGATGCGGCCGGGCATCGGCGGCCGGCCGTTCGCCTGCTTGAAGTTCCGCACCATGCAGGAGGGCGCGGAAGGCCTGCAGGAGCGCCTCGAGGAGCACAACGAGCAGGGCGGCGCCCTCTTCAAGATCCGCGACGACCCGCGCGTGACCCGGGTCGGCAACTGGCTCCGGCGCTGGTCGCTCGACGAGCTGCCCCAGCTGCTCAACGTCCTCCGCGGCGAGATGTCGCTCGTGGGGCCGCGCCCGCTGCCCCAGCGCGACTACGACCGTCTCGAGGGCTGGCACCTCAAGCGCTATCTCGTGCTGCCGGGGATGACGGGTCTATGGCAGGTGTCCGGGCGCTCCGAGCTCGACTTCGACGAGCTCGTGCGTCTCGACTTCCTGTATCTGGAGCGGTGGTCGGTCTTCCTCGACCTGGCGATCCTGTTGAGGACCATTCCCGCCGTGGTCCGCAGCCACGGCGCCTGGTAACGCGGCTTCCGGGCGTAGGCGGCCCGCCCGGTGACACGAATCCGCGCCGGCGAGTCGGCGGCGGCCCTGGCGGTCGGCGCCGCGGCCCTGGCCATCGCCGCCTACGCCGGGGTGAAGGATCTGGAGGCGGTGCCCGACGTGGTGCGCGCGGTGGCCGCGACCATCCTGCTGGTCTCGGTCGCCGGCTACGCCCCGGCAAGGCTGCTGGTGGCGTCCGAGCTCTGGCCCCATTTCCCGGTGTGCGTCTGCCTCGTGGGCTGTGTCTCGGCGGGCCTGGGCCTCACCGCCCTCGGCTTCCTCGGTCTGCCGTTCGAGGTGTCGCTGGCGGTGCTGCTCGTGGCGGGGACGGTGGCTGGCGCCGCGGTCCGCCGCAGGCTTGGCCCGGCGCGCCCCGAGGCGGAGGACCTGGCCGCCGCGGGCGGGCGCCGCCTCACGCTGGCCTGGCCCTCCTACCTGGCCGTCGTGCTCGTAGCGTTGCTGGTGGCGCCGGTGTTCGCGAACGGCTACGCGACCGTGCAGGGCACGAACCCGGACGCGATGCTCGGCGTGGGCGCCGCCGAGCTGCTCTCCCAGGCGCACCCGACAGCGATCGACGAAGACCTGCCGGTGGATCGGATGCCGCTCGTCTGGCGGTCGAAGTACCCGATCTACTACGTCCTGGCCGGGGTGTCGTCGATCTCCGGGCTCGACCCGCCCCAGGCCTTCGCGGCCCTTTCCGCGATGCTGGCGGCCCTGACCGCCGCGGCGTTCATGCTTCTCGCCCGCTACGCGCTCGGGGCCGGGCCGCGGGCGGCGCTGCTGACGATGGCCCTGGTCGGTTTCGACCGAGCCGTGGCCTACCTCGCTCTGCACCCCTACCACAATCAGCTGTGGGGCACGATGGCGCTGGCGCCGATCCTGTTGTTCGGACTGCGTCTGCTGAATCGCCCCAACCGACGCGACGCTGCACTGCTCGCGGGCTTCTTGGCCCTCGGCCTGGCGGCCTACCCGCTGATGGTGATCTTTCCGGCCCTGGCCCTCGCCGCGGGGGGCGCCGCCTCCTACCGCAGCGGCCGCCTGCGCATCCGGCGTCCGCCGCTTCCTCGCTCTCGTCTCGGGCGCGCCGGCTGGGGCGCCGCGGTCCTCCTCGCCGGCCCGGCCGTCCTCGTGACGGGCCTCGGGGTGGTCGAGAAGTCCGTCGACGCCGCCGAGCTGCTGCTCACCGGAAGCTCGCTCTCGCCGTGGCGAGGCGACCTCGACCACTACCTCCCCCCGGGCTTCTTCGTCGGCGTCCCCGGCGTGCTCGGGTATGTGGCGGCGCTTCTGATCCTCGCTGCGGCGGCGTTCGGCCTTCGCCGCCTTCCCGCCGTCCAGCGCGCGGCGTTCACCGCGATGATCGCCGGCGGGCTGGCCTTGTGCGTGTACTTCCGCTTCCGGGAGTTCGGTGAGTACTTCTACTTCAAGGTGCTCGCCTTCCTGGCGCCCCTGGTGCTGCTGGCCGCCGTCGCCGGTCTCGCGGCTCACATGGGCCGGCGCGGCACCGCGCGCCTGGCGATCGCCGCCTCCGTGGCGCTGGTCGCGCTCCAGTTCGCCGGCCTGCGTCAGGAGATCGCCGTGACGGGGCTTCAGCTCGACGCCGAGACGCTCGAGCTGCGCGACGCCGCCGCGCGGCTGCCGGAGGGGGCGAGCCTGCGCGTGGACGTGCTGCCCGACGGCCGCCAGCTCTGGGCCGGCTACGTGCTGAGCGACCGTCCGCTCAGCACCACGGCCCCGCTCACGGGAACCTCCTATCCCTACATACCGCCGGGTCGCAAGGCGGACTTCATCGTCGCCGACTCTCGCGTCCGCGTCGATCCCTGGCCCGATTCCGAGGGCCCGCCGCTGTTCGACAACGGCAAGTTCCGCCTCTACCGGATGCGAGCCGGGGTGCCGGGCCCCGATCGGTCGTCGAAGCGGATGGTCGACGATCTCAGCCCGGCGTTCGAGTAGTCGCCGGCGGACCCGGCCGGCGGCCCGCGCACCCGGCCCTGGGTCAGCGGCGCCGGCTCTGGCGCTCGCTCAGGCCCAGCTCACGGTGGCGCTCGGCGAGCCACTCGCCCAGGATCAGCGGTGCTGGTTCTGGCGCTCGCTCAGGACCCTGCGCA
>JACCUE010000227.1 GCA_013812005.1 Thermoleophilaceae bacterium | reverse complement strand
GGCGATGCGGCCGGGGGCAACGCGGCGACCGCCGGAGAGGTCGCGGTCGCGGTCGCCGAGCCGGCCTCGTTCGCGGCTGTGACCACCACCGTCAACTGGCTCCCCACATCCGCGACGCCGAGCGGGTAGGTGGGGCCGGCGACGCCGGTTGGAGTGCACGTGCTGGTGCAGCGCAGCCACTCGTAGGAGTAGGTGATGGGGGAGGTGCCGGTCCATCCGCCCTCCGATGCGGACAGGGTCTGGCCCTCCTGCGCCGCGCCCGTGATCACGGGCGCGGACGTGTTGGCAGGCGCCACCGGGGCGGCGGCCACCACCGCCGTGAGCGGCGAGTCGGCTGTGCGCGAGCCGCCGAGCAGGCCGCTTCGTTCACCGCGGACCCTGAGCTTGATCCGGCTGCCGACATCCTGCGCGCCCAGCACATAGGTCGAGCCGGTCCTGCCCGTGCTCTCGCAGGCAGAGGCGCTGCAGCGGCGCCAGTCGTTGGTGAGCGTCACGTCGCCTTCCCATATCCCCCGGTCAGCGGTGAGGACCTTGCCCTCCTGCGCTGTCCCGCCGGGCACCCCGGGTCCCGGTGTCGGCGCATCGGGGGGTACCAAGCCGGTGGGCGGCGGCGGCGGATCCTCGGGCGCCGCGATCGCCGCCGCCGGCGCCACGAGGAGCGCGAACGTCGCGGCCAGGCTGGTGATGGTCTTTCGCATTCGAGCGCCTGAGGGTAGCCGCCCCTGAGCTCACCAGGGACATCACGCGGCGGCACTATGGTCTCGCCCGATGAGTGGCGGCCCCTTCTCTGACCGCACCCTGCACTTCGTGGGCATCGGCGGTGTGGGCATGAGCGGGCTGGCGGTTGTGGCCGCGCAGCTCGGGGCCCGGGTCACGGGATCGGATCAGGTCGAATCCTCCAACACCGAGCGCGTGCGCGCGCGTGGAATCGAGCCGACCCTGGGCTACGACGCGGCCAATCTGCCGCCGAGCGCCGAAATCGTCGTCTCCAGCGCTATTTCGGAGAGCAACCCGGAGCTGGCCGCGGCGCGCGCCGCCGGCGCCACCGTCCTGCACCGGGGCGAGCTGCTCGGCGAGGTGTCGCGCCTCAAGCGCTCGATTGCCGTGAGCGGCACCCACGGCAAGACCACCACCTGCGCGATGATCGTCCACGTGCTCGCCGCATGCGGGCGCGATCCGGCCTATCTGGTTGGCGGCGAGCTTCGCAGAACCCGCACGAACGCCGACTGGGGCACGGGCGACTGGATCGTGGTGGAGGCCGACGAATCGGATCGCTCCTTCCTGCACGTGGCGCGCGACGTGGCGGTGATCACCAACGTGGAGCTGGACCATCACGCCACCTACCG
The DNA here is from genome assembly GCA_013812005.1 of Thermoleophilaceae bacterium. GTDB lineage: Bacteria > Actinomycetota > Thermoleophilia > Solirubrobacterales > Thermoleophilaceae > JAAYBF01. Next base: position 1,415 of record JACCUE010000227.1, on the reverse strand, counting down.
GTCGCTGTCCGATCTCGAGGAAGCTTTCACGGAGTTCGCGGCCCCGGCCGACGCCCGCATAACCGGACCCGGGGTGGATCTCCCCGGCTCGCTCTCCTACGGGATCGACTCGGGTGGGCTACGCGCCAACCGTCTCGAGCTGCGCCCGCTGGGCTCCCGGTTCGTGGTCGAGGGCGTGACCGTGGACCTCAACGTGCCCGGTCGCCATAACGCGCTGAACGCCCTGGCCGCCCTGGCCGCCTGCCGGGTCGCGGGGGTCGAGCTCGCCGACGCGGCCCCCGCTCTCGCGGGCTTCGCCGGTACCGGGAGGCGCTTCGAGGAGCGGGGCGTCACCGCTCGTGGCGCGCGGGTCTTCGACGACTACGCCCACCACCCGACCGAGGTGCGAGCGACCCTCGAGGCCGCCCGCACCCTGGGCGCGCCGCGGCTGGTGGCCTGCTTCCAGCCGCATCTCTACTCGCGCACGCGTGAACTGGCGCGGGACTTCGGGCGAGCGCTCGCCCTGGCCGACCTCGCCGTGGTGGTGGACATCTACCCGGCTCGGGAGCGGTCCGAGGACTTCCCGGGCGTGAGCGGGCTGCTCGTGGCCCAGGCCACGGCCGACTCGGCCGGTGGTCGCCCTGTCTGGTGGCTGCCCTCGATGGCTGCGGCGGCGGACCGCCTGCAGGGGCTGCTGGCCGAGGGCGACGTGCTGCTCACGCTGGGTGCGGGCGACGTGGACTCACTCGCGGCCTCGCTCACCCGGGAGCACCCTTGACCGAGCCCGAGGGTCTCGAGCGCGACTTCCCCCTCGCGCGCCTCACCACGATCCGCACGGGGGGGCCGGCCGACTTCTACGTCCGTCCCGACAGCGCCGCGCGCCTGGCCGAGCTGCTCGCCTGGACGGATGTCGAGGGGATCGAGGTAGGAGTGGTCGGCTCGGGATCGAACCTCCTCGTAGCTGATGCGGGCTTTCGCGGACTTGTCATGAAGCTCGACGGCGCGCTGGCGTCGATCGGACGCGACGGCAACCGCCTGCTCTGCGGCGGCGGCGCGCGCCTTCCCCAGGCTTCTGCCCGAGCCGCCCGGGAAGGCCTGAGCGGGCTCGAGTTCGGGGTCAACATCCCCGGCACGGTCGGGGGGGCGGTCAAGATGAACGCCAACGCCTACGGCGGCGACCTGTCGCGGGTGCTCGAATGGGTCGAGGTGGCCACCGCGTCGGGCACCGAGCGCCGCGTGCCGGCCGACCTGGGCTTCTCCTACCGGCGCTCGGATCTCGCGCCGCGCGAGGTCGTGGCGCGAGCGGCGTTCGCGCTCGAGCCGGCGGAGCCTGATCAGGTCAAGGCGACGCTGGCCGGGATGCGCGAGCGCCGCAAGGCGGCCCAGCCATCAGGCATCAAGACCTTCGGCTCGACCTTCAAGAACCCCGATGATCC
>JACCUE010000224.1 GCA_013812005.1 Thermoleophilaceae bacterium | reverse complement strand
GTGCGCGAGATCGACGACATCGAGATCGGCCCCCCGGGCGAGATCACGCGGCAGATGCAGCAGGTCTACGAGGACGCTCTGCACGGCCGCGACGAGCGCTACACGAAGTGGCTCGACTACATCGGTACGGATTCGACGGATTCGGCATCCATGCCAAATCCGTCCCGTGTAGCATCGAAGGCGTGAACGCCCGGTTCGAGCGAATTACGCAGGCGCCCCACCGCGCTTAGCGCGCGCAGGCGCCTGCCGAGTTTTCCCGAACCTCCGCAGCAGAGAAAGGCGCTTCACCCAATGGCCGACCAGGTCCTCCTCTACGACACGACCCTCCGCGACGGCATGCAGGGGGAGGGCATGTCCCTCTCCGTCGGCGAGAAGGTGCGCGTGGCGCACGCGCTCGACTCGCTCGGCGTCCACCTGATTGAGGCCGGGTTCCCGAGCTCCAACCCCAAGGAGGCCGCCCTGTTCGACGTGCTGGCGGGGGAGAGCTTCACCCACGCGGAGGTGGTCGCCTTCGGGATGACCCGGCGCCGCGATGCCGTGGCCGCGGACGATCCCGGGCTGCGGGTGCTGGCGGACTGCTTCGCCTCGGTGTGCACGCTCGTCGGCAAGACATGGTCGCTGCACCTCGAGAAGGTGACCCGGGTGGATCCCGAGGAGAACCTGGCGATGATCGAGGACTCGGTGGCGTTTCTCGCGGGTCAGGGCAAGCGGGTGATCTACGACGCCGAGCACTTCTTCGACGCCTACCGCGACGACCCCGGCTACGCCATCCGCTGCCTGCGCGCAGCGGCCGACGCCGGCGCGGAGAATCTCACGCTGTGCGACACCAACGGCTCCACCCTGCCCGGCGCCATAGCGGAGGCCACCGGGCGCGTGGTGGCCGAGCTGGGGGAGCGGGTGTCCGTGGGCATCCACACCCACGACGACACCGGCTGTGGGGTGGCCAACTCGCTGATGGCGATCGACCGCGGCGCGCGGCTCGTCCAAGGCACGATGAACGGCTACGGCGAGCGCTGCGGCAACGCCAACCTGGTCACGATCCTCGCCGATCTTCAGCTCAAGCTCGGTTACGACTGCGTACCCGGTGAGCTGCTTGGCCGCCTGACCGAGACCGCGCACCTCGTCGACGAGCTGTGCAACGTCTCCCCGAACCCCAACCAGCCATACGTGGGGGCCAATGCATTCGCTCATAAGGGAGGGATGCACGTTGCGGGGGTAAACCGCGACGCGCGCACCTTCGAGCACATCGACCCCGCCGCGGTGGGCGCGGACCGGCGCCTGTTGATCTCCGAGCTCTCGGGAAAGGGCACGGTGCAGGCGCGGGCCGCGCTCACGGGCCTCGATCTCGACGACGTGGGTGCCGGCCGGGTGGTGGAGCGCGTGAAGGACCTCGAACACCGCGGCTATCACCTCGAGGCGGCCGACGGCTCCTTCGACCTGCTCATCCGCCGCGAGACCGGCGACTACGTGCCCCTGTTCCGGCTCGAGTCCTGGCGGGTGATCGTCGAGAAGCACGAGACCGCCCCGGGGCTCGGCGGTGAGCGCCGCACCGGGGACTCTCCCGTCAAGACCGAGGCGACGATCAAGATCTGGGTCGACGGCGAGCGCTACGTGCGCACCGCCGAGGGCAACGGACCGGTCAACGCGCTGGACTGCGCCCTGCGGGCGGCGATCGGAGAGACCTACCCGCACCTGCGCGACATCGAGCTGGTCAACTTCAAGGTGCGGATCCTCGACGAGGTCAAGGGCACCGGGGCCACAACCCGGGTGCTGCTCGACGCCAGTGACGGCCACGCCACCTGGGGTGCCATCGGAGTCTCCGAGAACGTGATCGAGGCCAGCTGGGACGCGCTCGTGGACTCGCTCGAGGCCGGGATGCTGCCCGGCCGTGCCAAGCACGCGCATGGTGGGTCGGCCGCGGGGACCACCGGGCGGTGAGCGCCGCCCGGGGCGAGGAGGAGCGCATACCGCTCGCCCGGCCCGTGGTCGGCGAGCGGGAGGAGCAGCTGCTGATCGAGACCCTGAGGTCGGGCCTCTTGTCGCTTGGCCCGCGAGTGCCCGAGTTCGAGGAGGCGCTGGGACGGTGGCTGGGCGCCGAGCGGGTGTCGGCGGTCTCGAGCGGCACCGCCGCGCTGCACCTGGCGATCCGCGCGGCCGGGATCGAGGCGGGCGACGAGGTGGTCACCAGTCCCTTCAGCTTCGTCGCATCAGCCAACTGCCTTCTCTACGAGAACGCCCGGCCGGTGTTCTGCGACATCGATCCACGCACGCTCAACATCGACCCGGACGGCGCGGCAGCCGCGGTGGGGGACTCGACGACGGGCCTGCTCCCGGTCCACATCTTCGGCTACCCCGCCGCCATGCCCGCCCTGGAGCGCCTGGCCGCCGACCGCGGCCTGTGGATCGTGGAAGACGCGTGTGAGGCCCTCGGGGCCGTCCATGGCGACGGTAAGGCTGTGGGCGCCCGCGGCAACCTCGCCACCTTTGGCTTCTACCCGAACAAGCAGCTGGCGACCGGCGAAGGGGGCGCGCTGGTCAGTCCCTCGGGCGAGCTCAAGGAACGGATCGACAGCGAGCGCAACCAGGGCCGTGCGCCGGACATGGGCTGGCTCGACCACGACCGGCTCGGCTTCAACTACCGCCTTTCGGACCTGGCCTGCGCCCTCGGGCTCGCTCAGCTCGAGCGCCTCGACGACATGCTGGCCGGTCGCGCGCGGGTGGCTACGCAGTACACGGAGGCGCTGACCGGCATCGAGGGACTCGACCTTCCGTGCCCCGACGAAGGAGGCGACCGGCGCAGCTGGTTCGTGTACGTGGTGCAGCTGCCACACGGCACGGACCGCGACGCCACGATCCGGGCGCTGCGCGAGCGCGAGATCGACTCGAAGCCCTACCTCCCGGCGATCCACCTCATGAGCTTCTACCGCCGGCGGTTCGGGCACCGCGAGGGCGAGTTCCCCGTGTGCGAGGACGTCGCTCGCCGCTCGCTCGCCCTGCCCTTCCACCCGGAGATGACAGCGTCACAGGTGCAGCGGACCAGCGCCGCCCTAGCTGAGCTGCTTCAGTAGCGATACGCCTCCGGGCAGGCCGCTCGCAGCTGGAGTGCGGCCCGTCTCCACGAAGCCGGCCTTCATGTAGAGCGCGCGTGCGGGGCGATTGTCCACCCACGTGTCGAGTGCCAAGGTGCGCAATCCGTGCTCGCGCGCCTGGCCCTCGGCATCGTCGAGCAGCGCGCGGCCCACGCCACGGCGCCGGAACTGCTCGGCCGTAGCCAGTGAGTCGACGTAGAAGGAGAGGGCCGGCGGCGTAGGGGCGGTGCGGCCGCTGGCCCGGTAGAGCCACAGCGCCGCCGGCCAGCGCCAGGGAGGAATGCTGCGCAGCGTGGTACGCAGGAAGGCGTGAGCCCTCGGCGTCCACTCGTCGAAAGGCATGGCGGCCATGGCCCCCGCCACGCGTCCGTCCAGCTCCGCCACGCGCACGACATGGGCGCTTGCCGTCGTGCCCTCGCAGGCCAGCGCTCGCGCGAGGGTCCGCTCGGCCAGCCGCCGGGTGCCGGCGTAGCGGTCGTACATGCCTCCGGCACTCTCGTAGAGCAGCGCGGCGGTGGCCTGCTGGTCACACGCGTCATACGGACGCACCTTCGGCCGCGGTTGAGCCATCGCCCGCATCCTATGGAGCCGGAGCGCTGGTCGAGGCAACGATCTCCGGTGCCGTAGCCTGCCCGGGCATGGGCCGCTTCTCAGAGCCACAGGACCCTCTCTTCCGGGCACTCAACTCGTCGATCTCGTTCGACTTCCGGCTCGCGCCCTACGACATCGAGCAGTCCCTGGCGCACGCACGCATGCTCGCGCACAGCAACATCATTCACGCGAACGACCTCGCGGCCATCGAGGCCGGGCTCGCCCAGGTACGCGATGAGGTCGACAGCGACGCCTTCGAGCTGCACGAGGACGACGAGGACGTCCACATGGCCATCGAGCGGCGGCTCACCGAGATCGCGGGTGACGCGGGGGCACGCCTGCACACCGCCCGCTCGCGCAACGACCAGGTGGCGACCGACGTCGCGATGCTGGTGCGCGCTCACAGCCTGGGCGCGGTCGAGCTGCTCACGGGCCTCATGCGCATCCTGGTCGAGCAGGCCGAGCGCCACCTCGACTGGCCCATGCCGGGCTACACCCACATGCAGAGGGCGCAGCCGGTCTATCTCTCACACCACCTGCTCGCGTACTTCTGGAAGTTTCGCCGCGACCTGCAGCGCTTCAACTTCTGCCTGACCGCCACCGACGACCTCCCCCTCGGGGCGGGCGCCCTCGCGGGGGTCAACTTCGACACCGACCGCATGTTCGTGGCGCAGGAGCTGGGCTTCGGCGGGATCGCAGAGAACTCGATCGATGCGGTGTCGAACCGCGATTTCGTGCTCGACTACCTGTCGGCGGCGGCCACCTGCGCCACCCACATGTCTCAGCTGGGCGGCGAGATCGTGGTGTGGTCCAGCGACGAGTTCGGCTTCTGCGAGGTGGCCGACCGGTTCGCCTCGGGCTCCAGCCTGATGCCTCAGAAGAAGAACCCCGACGCCGCAGAGCTGCTGCGTGCCAAGGCTCCCCGGGTGGCCGGCCGGCTGGCCACGGTGCACGGCGTGCTACACGGGCTGCCGCTCACCTACAACAAGGATCTCCAGGAGGACAAGGAGCAGCTCTTCGACGCCATCGACACGGTGGAGCTATGCCTCGCGGTGACCTCCGAGATGCTGCAGACGATCACCTTCGACCGTGAGCGGATGGCCGTTGCCGCGGCGGACGAGTTTCCGGCCGCCACCGACATCGCCGATCTGCTCGTCAAGCGGGGCACGCCCTTCCGTAAGGCCCACGGGGTTGTGGGCGGGTTGGTGCGCGCCGCGGTCGAGCGGGGCAAGGCGCTTTCGGAGCTGACCGAGGACGAGCTTGCCGAGCTGGCGCCCGAGCTCGACTCGGAGTACTACGAGCTCCTGCGCGAGGGGGCGTGGCTGGAGTCCAAGGTCTCCGAGGGGGCGACTTCGGTTCCCCGTGTGCGCGAGCAGCTGGCCCAGGCCCGCCACCTCGTGGAGGCAGTGGAGCCCGCGCGGCCGTGAGTGCCGGCGCCCCGCCGGTGCCCACCGACGCCTCCTTCTACGACCGGCCCGTGTTGGAGGTGGCGCCGGACCTCGTGGGGTGCGTGCTGCGCTATCGAGGGGTGGCCGGGCGGATCGTGGAGACCGAGGCCTACCACGCCTCCGAGCCCGCCTGCCACGCCTATGTCGGACTCACGCCACGGACCGAGGTGCTGCACGGCCCTCCCGGGGTGTTCTACGTGTACCGGTCATACGGCGTCCACGCCCTCCTCAACACGGTAGTCGAGCCGGATGGAGTTGGCGCAGCCGTGCTGGTCCGGGCGCTCGAGCCGCTGTCGGGGCTCCAGGCCATGCGAACCCGCCGCGGCCTCGACCGTGTGCAGGACCTGTGCTCGGGCCCCGGCAAGCTCACCCAGGCTCTGGGGATCGGCCTCGATCTCAACGCCACGAGCGTCGGCGAGCGGATCGAGATCCTGCCGCGGCCCACCGGTGCTGAAGAGCCTCGGGTCGTGACCGCGGAGCGCATCGGCATCACGAGGGCGGTCGAGCTGCCCTGGCGCTTCTGCGACGCGGGCAGCCGCTGCGTCTCCCGGCCATTGCCGCCTGCGATGCGCCGCGGCGCACGAGCTGCCGCTTAGTGGTCTCCGCCGCAATTACCGTCGCGCTCGGCGGCGCCTGGACGCGCCTGGCGGAGACCACTTAGTGCTTTTCGCCCCCCGGCGCTACTCGGGGGCGGCTTCGCCGCCGCCGGTGCCCCCGTCGGCGGGCGGGGCAGGTTCCGGCGCGGGGGCGGGCGCAGGCGTGGGTGCGGGTTGCTCGGGTACCGGCGCAGGGT
>JACCUE010000218.1 GCA_013812005.1 Thermoleophilaceae bacterium | reverse complement strand
GCGCCGAGCGGTCGTGGCCGTAGCGGTCGTGGATGCGCGGGATCAGCACCTCGCGGATGTCGCGCGGGAAGTCGAGGTCGATGTCCGGCAGCGCCGTCAGGTCCTCGTTGAGGAAGCGGCCGAGGTGCAGCTCGTTGGCCAGCGGGTCGATGTGCGAGAGACCGGTGAGGTAGCAGACGATCGAGGCCACGCTCGATCCTCTTCCCCTCCCCGGTGGCAGCGTCGAGCGCACCGTGTTCGTGCCGCGCACCTCCGCGGCCACCTCGCGGGCCAGCTCGAGCAGGTCGCGGTGCAGGATGAAGAAGCCCGACAGGCCCAGCCCGCGGATCACGCGCAGCTCCTCCTCGAGGCGCGCCTCGGCCTCCGACCGCGCGGGTCCGGAGGCGGGGTAGCGCTCGGCCAGGCGGTGGCTGCACGCCTCGGCCAGGTTGCGGTCGGCGCACCGATCCTCCGAGCCCGGGTACGCGTAGCCGAGGTCCGAGGTGAGGTCGAAGGTCAGCCGCTCGGCCAGCCGCGCCGTCTCCGAGACCGCGTCAGGGTGATCGGCGAAGCGCTCGGCCATGGCCTGCGGGGGCACGAGCACGTGGGAGGAGTTGCCGCGGCGGTCGGGCTCGCACTCATCGAGCGTCTTGCCCGTGCGCACCGCCACGAGCGCGTCTTGTAACCGCGCGCGACTGCGCTCGTGCGCGTGCACGTTGCCCGTGGCCACAGCCGACACCCCCAGGCGCTCGGCCAGCGAGGCCAGCAGGCGGTTGCGGCGGCGGTCGTGGCGCGCGAAGGGCCGCTGGAGCTCTACCCGCAGGCCGTGCTCACCGAAGATCCGCAGCAGGCGCCGGCCGGCTGCGGCGGCCTCGCCGTGGCGGGCGTCCTCCACCGCGCGGGCCAGCGGGCCGTGGCGGGCACAGCCCGAGAGGCACACGAGACCCTCGGCGTGGTCCTCGAGCGCGGCGTAGGTGGTGACCGGAGGCAGCGGATCCCGCCCCTGAGACCGGCTCGAAGGATTCGGCATCCGTGCCAAATCCTTCCGGGGGCGGCTCGAAGGATTCGGCATCCGTGCCAAATCCCTCCGAGGCCGCGTGCCCGCGTAGGCGAGCGTGATCAACCTGCAGAGGTTGCGGTATCCGGCTCGGGTCTCGCACAGCAGCGTGAGGTGGGCGCCGCCCTCCATCGTGAGCTCCGCGCCCGTGATCGGGCGAACCCCCAGCGGCTTGAGGGCCTGGGCCAGCTCCATCGCCCCGTGCAGCCCGTCGTGGTCGCAGATGGCCAGCGCCCCGTAGCCCTGCTCGGCCGCCGCGGCGGCCAGCTCCTGGGGATGCGACGCCCCGTCGAGGAACGAGTAGGCGGTGTGGCAGTGCAGCTCGACGTAGGACACGAACGCATGTTCGCATCAGAGCGGGGCGAGTTGCAAGCGCTCGCCCGCGATGGAGAGATCAGGGGCGGTTGAATACGTCGTGGGTCCCGATGCGCCGCCAGACCACATGCGGCTCGCCCGGGTGTACCTCGTCGCCGTAGTGGAACGTTGCTCGGCCATCCGGCGCCCAGCTGATCTCCCAGACTCCGGGATGTCCCTGAACTCGCTTGACACGCAGAGCCGGGTCGAGCCGGCCTACCTGGAGTCCGGCAACGAAGCGGCGCCTCATTCGCACCCACGCCTGCTTCTGCCCCTCCGTCAGCCGCGAATAGTCCCGCAGGAACCGCGGCAACGGCTCGAACGTGGGCACCTACTCTTGCGGCGGGACGGCGTCCAGGGCGGCTTGGAAGCTCTCCTCATCCATGTAGACCTTCCCCTCCCCCCGGGCGTACTCCTCGTCGGCCTCGCGTTCACCCGCCTGCCACTCCGGGGTCCAGAACCAAGCCTGGGTGGCGTCGATCACCTTCTGAGGACGCATCAGAATGCCGTCCTCGGTGATCTCGAACTCGATCGGATCGCCCTCCTCCAAGCGTGCGGCCTCACGGATGCCAGTCGGGATCGTGACCTGCCCTTTGGCCCTGACTCGTGCCGAAGCCATTGGACGATAGTAGCACTTTCTTACTTTCTACTCGTAGACGATCAAGTCCGGCTCCGGGCGCAGGCGCAGCACGCGCTGAGGCGTCATCAGGCCGGTGTCCTCCTCGTAGAAGAGCTTGAAGCCGGCGTGGAAGCGGTGGGACTCGAGGTCGCGGTACTTGG